>NZ_CP040755.1:908432-1211242 GCF_024585285.1 Colwellia sp. M166 | reverse complement strand
GTTAATGGCTACGAGCTCTGTTCGTTATCTCCTAAATATGAGATATTAAAAACAGTTTATTGCGGACGCGTAGCTCAGCTGGATAGAGTACCTGGCTACGAACCAGGCGGTCGCAGGTTCGACTCCTGCCGCGTCCGCCACATTGAAAAAACCAGTCTAATGACTGGTTTTTTTTCGTCTTAAATATAGCAACTTTCCTCTTTAACTTTTTAATTATACCCAAGCTATTAAATTTGTTCTTACTCAGCGTTTACCAGCAGTTTGAGAACAATGATCATTATTTGAAAATAGTTATTCTATATGAAGGAAATTATCGCCGGTTATCGAACCGCTGGTAGCTCCCTAGGGGGATTTTAAAAGGCTTGCCGTCGGTGTTATTGATTTTGACAAGGTTCTCACAGGGATGTGAATCATTAGAACAACGCAGGAGCAGTTGTCGAGAATAACCATTATCTTTAATCAATGCCTTGCCAACATGGATGTACTTAGGTTCAGTCTGGAACGGTGAACCTGTGCCACTAAAGGTTTTAAATTTCACTGAGTGGGAACAAGCTTAGTAGAATTGGTATTAATCTACCAAGTAAAAAGCTCATTATACGGTATAACTATATCGACTAAATTTACTCAGTGTTTATGGTTTTACGAAAAAGCCAAACATTTACAACTTAATGGTTTATTAAGAGCAGATTAAATTAAAGCGCTATAGTGGTCATTCGCAAAGATATTATCCAAAATTCAGTTTCTGCAATAAAAAAACATATAAATGGCAAGGTCAGCGATAGGCGCTAGAATAACATTATAGATGTATTTGCTTGCCTAGAATTTAAATTAGTTATGTGTCATTTAGTTGTAAATTAATGACTGATTTTTGCTTTTTTCGGTTCGTTTTTTAGTAAATGAAGTTGACTAGCCGGTTAGTTTTTTAAATATAGTATATTGTATATTATGTTGTTTTTTTTCTTTCTAATACCCGTTATTCATGAGTTTGATATTGTATACAATGTACTTGATATATCATTTTGTATAAAATAATGGTGAAATATTATTAAATTTCGCTGTTTTTTTGAACTATTTACACTTGACATCGCTTTTTTTTAACAATTTGTAAAAATGTGTTTGCATTTTACATATTGGAGTGATTATTCTAATTGTATAAAATTACTTGAGAGTAAAAAAATGGAAAATCTTCAAGCGTTATTTATTGAAGCAGGTACTTTAATGCTAGCCGGAATGGTCTTTGTTTTTGCCTTTTTAGGTTTATTGATTGTTTTTATCAATGAGGTGCTAGTTAGGTTGGCAAAAAAATACCCAGATGCCATTATCGAAAGTAGAGCGCCAAATAAACGAAATAATAAAAAACTAGACGGTAATGGTGGTGTATCGCCGGCAGTCGTCGCAGCAATTTCTTCTGCTGTTACTCAATATCGTCAACAACACTCTACAGAGAAATAGGACATAACCATGACCAAGCCCCTAGGAATAACTGAAGTCGTTTTACGCGACGGCCATCAATCATTACTTGCCACACGTTTGCGTTTAGAAGATATGTTGCCCATTGCAGCTAAAATGGATGATATTGGTTATTGGTCAATTGAGTCCTGGGGTGGGGCGACATTTGATTCTTGTATCCGCTATTTAGGAGAAGATCCTTGGGAGCGCATTCGAGCACTGAAAAAAGCCATGCCAAAAACCAAGCAACAAATGCTTTTTCGTGGCCAAAATATTTTAGGCTACCGTCATTATGCTGATGATGTTGTAGAGAAGTTTGTTGAGCGAGCTCATATTAACGGTATTGATGTTTTTAGAATATTTGATGCCATGAACGATGTACGTAACCTAGAAACATCGATTAAAGCGGCGGTAAAGGTCGGTGCCCATGCACAAGGTACATTGAGCTATACCGAAAGCCCAGTTCATACGCTTGATGGTTGGCTTACCATGGCTAAGCAACTTGAAGATATGGGGGCTCACTCATTATGTATTAAAGATATGGCAGGTTTATTAAAGCCATACGATGCTGCCGAGCTTATTGGGCGCTTAAAAGAAACGGTTGCCTTACCGATTGCACTACATTGTCATGCGACAACAGGTTTGAGCGTGGCAACCCATATGAAGGCTATTGATGCTGATATTGATGTAATTGATACCGCTATTTCATCAATGAGTATGACTTACGGTCATTCACCAACAGAAACGATTGTTTCTATCGTTGAAGGGACGCAGCGTGACACTGGATTAGATATGGTTAAGTTGGCAGAAGTTGCTACTTATTTTCGAGATGTTCGAGAAAAATACGCACAGTTTGAAGGTAGTTTACGTGGTATAGATGCTCGTATCTTATTAGCCCAAGTACCTGGTGGCATGTTGACTAACATGGAAAGCCAATTAAAAGAGCAAGGTGCGGCTGATAAGCTTGATGAAGTGTTAACCGAAATTCCAAAAGTACGTAAAGATCTTGGCTATATTCCATTAGTTACACCAACGTCACAGATTGTTGGTACGCAAGCGGTATTGAATGTCCTCACTGGTGAGCGTTACAAATCAATCACTAAAGAGACTGCCGGGGTTTTAAAAGGCGAATATGGTAAAACGGCTGATAAGGTAAATGCAGAGCTACAAGCGCGAGTACTTGATGGCAAAGAAGCGATCACCTGTCGACCTGCAGATTTACTTGATCCTGAAATGGATAAGTTGTCGGTTGAATTGCAACAAATTGCCAATGAAAAGAATATCAGCTTAGCTGAAGACACGATTGATGATGTCTTAACATATGCTTTGTTCCCACAAATTGGTTTGAAATTTTTAGTAAATCGTAATAACCCTGACGCTTTTGAGCCGGCACCAACGAAAGCCTCAGCTAAAAGTGCTATTGCCGCTGCGCCTGTTGTTAGCTCAGCAAACACGGGGCAAGAAAGTTACGCGGTAAGTGTTGATGGTAAGGTTTTTGATGTTGTTGTGGCACCAGGCGGCTCAATTGAACATATTCAAGCTGCTAACAGTGCTGTAGCATCAGTTGCAAGCTCAACAGATGGAGAGCCGTTAAAGGCGCCATTAGCAGGTAATATTTTTAAAGTACTGGTCAATGAAGGTGATGAAGTTGCAGAAGGTGAAGTGGTGATCATTATGGAAGCGATGAAAATGGAAACAGAGATCCGTGCCACTAAAGCCGGTGAAATCTCTGCTATTTACACCCGAGAAGGTGATTCAGTCGCCGTTGGTGATACATTGTTGAGTTTGGCATAGGACATCTCATGGAATCATTAAAATTATTGTGGATGTCGACGGGTTTAGCGAACTTTGAATTAGGCCAAGTTATCATGATGCTGGTTGGTTGTGGTTTGCTTTATCTTGCTATTGCCCGTAACTTTGAACCGCTATTATTAGTCCCGATGGGCTTTGGCGCTATTTTAACCAATATTCCCGTTGCCGGCTTTTCTGAAGTTGGTGGTTTACTGCATTACATATATTACGCAGGGATCGATACCGGCATATTTCCGTTATTGATCTTTATGGGGGTTGGCGCTATGACTGACTTTGGCGCCTTGATTGCTAACCCTAAAACATTATTATTAGGTGCTGCTGCTCAGTTTGGTATTTTTGCTACTTTATTTGGCGCAATTGCCTTAAATGCGATTCCTGGTTTTGAGTTCTCGCTTAAAGATGCCTCAGCCATTGCTATTATTGGCGGTGCTGACGGTCCAACGGCGATATTTTTAGCATCAAAATTAGCACCTGAATTATTAGGTGCAATTGCGGTAGCTGCATATTCATACATGGCATTAGTACCGATTATTCAGCCGCCAATTATGCGTGCGTTAACCACAGAAGATGAGCGAAAAATTGAAATGGCTCAGTTACGGCCAGTAACGCGTGTTGAAAAAATTATCTTTCCATTAGCGGTATTGTTAATGACGATATTTTTCTTACCGGCAGCAACGCCACTAGTTGGGATGTTTTGTTTAGGTAATTTAATGCGTGAGTGTGGTGTCGTAGACCGTTTAAGTTCTACTGCGCAAAATGAGCTAATTAACATAGTAACCATTTTCTTAGGCTTAGGTGTTGGTTCTAAATTGAGTGCTGATAAATTTTTGAATGTCGAAACTCTAGGTATATTAGCACTTGGTGCTGTTGCGTTTTCTATTGGTACCGCATCGGGTGTGCTTATGGCTAAGCTAATGAACCGGATATCAAAAGAAAAAATTAATCCACTCATTGGTGCGGCGGGGGTATCTGCAGTACCAATGGCGGCACGTGTTGCTAATAAAGTAGGCTTAGAGGCAAACCCTCATAACTTCTTACTGATGCATGCTATGGGACCAAATGTTGCTGGTGTCCTAGGCTCAGCAGTTGCCGCCGGTATTTTGTTAGCTTTAGTTGGTTAGTGGCATAGCTAAAAACATGTCTCTTCGTATGTGGTAGGTTAGACAGTTATAATTTTTAATATCAAAACGTACACATTATATAGCATAGTGTGTACGTTTTTTTATCTCTAGCTTTAAGCTGTTTAATGACGAGCATATCTTGCTATGTCAATCTATAGCCCCTTAAAAACTTAGTGGGTAAAAAATTAATCATTGCACCTGGATATATGATTGCTATGTTGAGTGCAACTAAAGCAATGCTTATAAGATCATAGATAATGACTTTATTTTTATCTAAATTGCCCAATCAAACTATGCTGTTCATTTAATCGCGTTAATAAAGTATCACTGAGTGTTACCGATTCTCGACCATGTATTTCGCTTTCTGTCGACATATCGCTGATAGAAACTATATTTTGGTTAACTTGCTCTGTTACAACCGATTGCTCTTCAACTGAGGTTGCAATTTGGGCATTAATGTTAGCTAGCTCAGTAATTTCAGTGTTTATTTTATTTAAAGTTTCACCTGTTTCTCTGGCAAGTTCCACACAGTTTTCAGAAAGTTTATTACCTTTATCCATAGCAAGAGTTGCAGAGGACGATTCTTTTTGAAGTAGTCCTAGCAATTTACTTATTTCCTCTGTTGACTGTTGCGATCTTAAGGCTAAGGCTCTCACTTCTTCAGCAACAACGGCAAAACCTCGACCCTGTTCACCAGCTCTTGCCGCTTCTATGGCTGCATTTAAGGCTAAAAGGTTAGTTTGATCAGCAATGCTGCTGATCTCATTTAAAACAGTTTCAATTGACTTAGTGCCATTGATCAGGCGAGTAATGTTACTCTCGACTTCCGTTAATTGGTTTGATAATTCACTAATTGCTTCAACCGTTGTTGAAACTACAGCCTGTCCATTCGCACTTATTTCTAGCCCTTGTTGTGCTGCCTCTGATGCCTGTATAACGACTTGAGCAATTTCTTGTACTGTTGCTGACATTTGAGTAATTGCAGTCGCTACTTGATCTGTTTCACTTTTTTGAGAGCTCAAAATACTTGCTACATCTTCGCCTCTTTTGGCCGATTGCTGAGCAATTTCAGTAATACTTTCAGAATCATCGGTTACTCTGCCAATAATTGCCTTGAGTTCAGCCTGCTTCATTTGAATTGCTAAATTAATCGTACCAATATCATCATTGTTTCCAGAGTATAAATAAGCCATTAAGGAGTTGTCATAAATCGCTTTTGCGTCATTAACCACTTGTTTATATTTCTTTCGCCAAAAACTAAACACTGCAGTACCGATTAAAGAAATTAATAGCATAGAAAGGCTAATAAAATAATTAGTCTCGGAAAATAAAACGGAGCCTGCTGATAAAGCTGAAAGCAGTATTAATATCAACTGGATCCATAAAGTTATATCTGTTTGATATTTTAAAACACTAGGCTGTTTATTTTCTTTAAGTTGTGAGTAGACTTTAATTGTTCTGTCGATAACATCTCGCTCTGGTAAAGTTCGTACCGATTGATACTCATTCACTTTCCCTGAGCTATCTTTAATCGGCGTTACAAAAGCGTTCACCCAGTAATAGTCGCCATTTTTACATTTATTTTTAACCGGCCCCATCCAAGGCTTTCCAGCTTGAATAAATGACCATAAATTTTTAAATGCCTCTTTGGGCATATCGGGATGGCGAACCATATTGTGAGGGTTGCCTTTTAATTCTTCGAGCGTATAACCGGCTATATCACAGAAGTTTTTATTTGCGTATTTAATGTGACTGTCAGTAGTTGTGGTTGATAATAAAATCTCAGATTGGTTAAATAATTTCTCTTTGCTCATAGTTAGTCGCCCGAGTTTAGATTTAATACAATTTATCGTTAAATTGTGATGATGATTACCACATTTAGTTGATAAATATTGTCTACATTGAGCAATACTAATATTTTCCTTCTTGCGCCCATCCCTTTGAAATTTATGATCCTCTCTTGTTATTAGAATAATGAGAGAATAGTTCTTAAAATTAATCTTACTGATGACTGTATAAAGTTGTCACTGTTTGATAATAAAGGTAAGAATTTCTTAAATGCATAACTAATATACTTAATTTTATCAGCTTGAAGCAATAGAATTATGTTAATCTTGTTAATTTAGTGTTAGTTACTTTACAGGTGAGGTTTTATAGGCGAGCAAATGAGGAGCTTTAAATACATAAGATTAATGGTTTAATACAAGTATAGATAACCCGAACTGGGGTTAACTATATTGTTATACCAATTCTACTCAGTTTCTTCCCTCTCAGTGAACAAACTTACTAGACTTGGTATAATATCCAATAAGGCTAATTAGGGCTGTAATTTAAAGTTATCCCAACCGGAAGCTGACTTTTCAAAGCACACGCGATCATGTAATCGACTTGCTCGTCCTTGCCAAAATTCTATATAGTTAGGCTTTACCCGCCAGCCGCCCCAAAATTCAGGTAAAGGAACTTCTTGGCCAGCAAATTTTTGCGTGTAGTACTCAACGTTGTCAGCAAGCTCAGTTGCTGTTTGCAGTTTACTGCTTTGTTTTGATGCCCAAGCACCAATTTGACTGCCTCTATCTCTACTATGAAAGTATTTCGCTGATTGTTCCGCACTCACTTGTTCAACACAACCTTCGATGCGAATTTGACGTTGTAGAACATTCCAGTGAAATAACAAAGCAATTTTGTCATTGTTACTTAGCTCATGACTTTTTCGGCTCGCGTAATTACTATAAAAAATAAAACCATCGTGATTAAACTCTTTTAATAGCACCATGCGACAACTAGGCTGACCATTATGACTAACGCTACTAACTGACATTGCTTCCGGTAATAAAATGCCTGATTTATGGGCCTCATCAAACCAAAGTTTAAAGAGCGCTAGCGGATCGGCATTTTCATCAATCGGTGGCAATGGTAGGGCAACGCCTTGACCAAAGGTAAGTAGGCAGCGTAGTTTTTCAAATAAAGTCATAACGTCGATGGTTAGGCAGTGAGAGTGTTAGCTTAATGATATCAGCTTTGCATTAGAAACAAATATTTACTATCAATTTTTTGCTGATAATTTTGAAAAAACTTAATGATAGTGTGCGAAAATAACAGCAGCTTACCGGAAAATCAAATTAAATAACTTTCGATAAATAAGCGCTTAAACGCTATTGAAGTTTGCCTTAATAAAAAGGTAAGCAAAGTGACAGCCATTGTTTGGTTTAGCGCAACAATAGCCAGCGATGCAGACCTTTTCGATTGTAGATTTAGATTAGTGCCTCACTAGAAAAATGTAACCTTGATAATGTTATTGATCAAATATCCCAATCATCAGAGTCGTCTAATAACTCTTTTAGGCGTTTCCTCTCTAATAGGTCATCAATGCGTCTTCTAACTTCACTGTTATGTGTTGCCTTTTCTCCTTTAGGCAGGTCTTCGTCATAACTTTCATGGTCTGCCGCTGGGGACATGTCATCTGTTAAATCGTCGTTCATTTTTTATACCTACGGCTTTTACAATCTGTGCTGCAATTACAATAAATAGGGTTGATAAAGTTTTAATGCTCGCCAACTGTTCAATTACATGAGCATTTCAGTGCCAATATTGCACAGTATTTTTAATTCACCATATCTTAAAAATAACTAACCTATAATTTTAGGGCATATACTGAAGACTAATAAATTGAACATAGGCAACTAACGGCGGATTTTCAACTAATTATTTTTTCATTTCAACAAAAATATTATCGTCAAAGTACTAGATGTTGTTTTTATATGCTGATTTTACCTTAGCGTAGATATTTAGCTTTGATTGGTGCTCTGATAGACTGATAACACTTGGCGACAGTCGAGATACTTCTTAAGGTTAAAATTGATGTTGAAAGAAAAATTTGCACATTGGTGTGAGCAATTAGCGCAATTTACACAGAATAAACGTTGGCGCAGCTTAGTTGTTTTAGTTGGTGATGAGCATTGGACGACTCAATATATTAATACAAGTTTGACGGTACTATTGAGTAGTTCGCGTCATAGCCAACCATGCCAAGGTCTTGTTTATGGCGATGATCTCAATGCAAATGTGCATGAACAACTGCTCTCAGTTAATCGCAAGAACTATCGCCAGTATTTGGGCACAGAGCAGCATGTTGTCGTTTTTAATGCCGGACAGAAGCTTAACGTTAGCGATACTCATTGTGATTTTGATGTTGATGCTTTTGCTGCACTTACTGGCACCTTAGTTGCCGGTGGCGTGCTTATATTGTTATTAACGCCTTGTCAAATTAGAGCGCTTAATGAACAGCAATCGACGGATTTTTTTCTTCAGCGCTTTTTAAAGCAGTTGTCAGATAAACATAGTTATTTAATAAAGCAAAATGCATTGTCGCTGCCTGAACTGCCTGAAGAATTAGCTATTAATGAAAGCGTTGAACTGGGCGTCAAAACAATAACATTGAGTACTCAGGTAACTGCACCAGAAAGTAAGCTATATGCCCAGAAATTAA
Source organism: Colwellia sp. M166 (assembly GCF_024585285.1). Taxonomy (NCBI): domain Bacteria; kingdom Pseudomonadati; phylum Pseudomonadota; class Gammaproteobacteria; order Alteromonadales; family Colwelliaceae; genus Colwellia; species Colwellia sp. M166. Next base: position 1,202,374 of record NZ_CP040755.1, on the reverse strand, counting down.
CGGCTGCTGAACAAGTTACGGATTTGCCATATGGCTGTGTTACTCAAGAGCAGGTTTTAGCCGTAGACGCTATGCTGAAAGTTTTGTACGGCCATAGGGATAGACCTTTAGTGTTAACCGCTGATCGTGGACGGGGTAAGTCTTCAGCATTAGCGCTAGCCGCGTGTCAAATGTTACTCCATGCTAAACAACCTATTAACATCATCATTACCGCAGCAAGTAAACAAGCACTGAAGGTGTTTTTTAATCAAGTTACTGCTCATTTACCTTGCGCTAGTCTACAAGGTACACGTGTTGAACATGATAATGGCCGTATTATTTTTTATCCTATCGATGTCATCTTAAAAGAACGGCCTGTTGCTAATATCGTTATGGTTGATGAGGCCGCTGCATTGCCGGTTTATCTTTTACAGCAACTACTTGAGCATTATCATCGTTTAATTTTCGCTAGCACTGTGCACGGTTATGAAGGCGCCGGGCGCGGCTTTAGTATTAAGTTTCGCTTAGTTTTACAACGCTTAATGCCTAATTGGCGCAATCTACATATTCATCAGGCTATTCGTTGGGCTGATGATGACCCGCTTGAACAATTTGTTTTTACCAGTTGTTTACTTAACGCCAAATTACCCAGTTATGACAATAGCTCAATTAGTGTCAAAAGCTTTGCTGATAGACATAGACAACAAAAGCTTGCTTTGATTGAGCAGGAAAATGTCACAATAGAGTCTGTTAGTAAAACGCAGTTATTACAAAATGAGGCGCTTCTACAACAAATATTCGCCGTGTTAGTAACAGCTCACTATCAAACATCCCCTAGTGACGTAAAACTGCTGCTAAATAATACGGCTATATCATTATTTATACTCAGGCGTGAAAGTGATATTTTGGGGGTGGTTATGCTTATGCGAGAAGGGGGAGCCGATAAAAGCCTTGTTAAGCTTGTACGGGAAAACCAACGACGTTTGCGTGATCAGTTTTTACCGCAGTCTTTGCTGACCCATTGTGGCATTAAAGATAGCTTTAATTATCGTTATCAACGCGTCATGCGTATTGCTATACATCCTCAATTTCAAGGCCAGGGTTTAGGTGGATACTTCCTAGGAGCTATTGAAAATAATATGATCGAGCAAGGCATAGATTTTATCGGCGCCAGTTTTGCCGGTAATGCGAGTCTACTTAAATTTTGGCAACAAGCAGGGTTTAATGTTGCACGAGTTGGCTTTAGTAAAGATAAAGCCAGTGGAGAGCATTCTTGTATCGTGACTAAAGCATTGATGCCAAATGCTGAAGGTACGCAACAAGCAATAAGCGCACAGTTTTATCAACAATTTGACTATTGGTTGTCGGATGAATTTAAATTTTTGCCGACAAAGTTTGTCTGGCAGGTCCTCAATGCTAATTGTGGCTTGAAAAAACTAGCGCTGAGCAATGATCTTGAACAAAGCGTTAATGACTTTATCTCAGGGCAACGACAATTTAGTAGCTGTGTTTATGCCCTACATCAATGGTTAATAAGACATTGTACCGAGCAGTTTAATACCGAAGTATTACCGTTAATTGCCCGTATTTTGCAAAAGCACAGTGTTGAACAAGTTTGTCAACATTATGCATTTACTGGTAAAAAAGCTTTAAACCAACAGTTGATTCATTATATAAGCGCACATAAACACTAAACCCGTTTGTTTAAGCGATTTGATAACGCCATAACCAATAATTTTGCATTTTAAGGTAACTACAATGACTATCCGCGACTTTCTCAAAATCGTCATGTTGAATTATGGCATTGATAGCAGCACATATTTTTGCCAATAGCTGTTTGTTACCGGATTGATTATAGCTAGAGATAAAATTCTCTAACCAAGCTTCTAAGCAGTCAAGTTCAACCGTGACCGATTCAGTTTTCATGTTACAACTCCCTTGTTGGTATATTCGCACTTAAGTTCAGTAAACATTGCCATAATGTTTTACGGGCATTATTGTCTAGGCATCGACAGTCATTACCTGTTAGTGCGCCTGAAGTAATTAATTGCGCTAATAAATCTGCTGATATTTCAACTTGGGCTCTGCCATTACATCCGTCATTCACTTGTCTAAATCCCATCATCATTCCTCGTGAAAGCTATTTCGTTAAAAACAATAGTTGAAAAAACAACTTGATGCAAATGATAATTGTTATCATTTGTAAAATATCTGAATTCTGATATTAATATTTATCATCAACCGTTAGAATACTGCTTAGGTTTCATAGAGGTGCGCCATGCAAGAAGTTATTCGTGTTGAAAACTTAACTAAGAGTTATAAAGATATTATTGCGGTAGACAATATTAACTTTGCTATTCAGAAAGGCCATTGTTTTGGCTTATTAGGGCCGAATGGCGCGGGTAAAACCACCACCATAGAAATTATGGAAGGTATTATTAAAGCGACTAAGGGTGAGGTTTTCTATTATGATAAGCCTATCGATGAGTCAATGTCGCAGCAAATAGGCATTCAGTTTCAGCATACTGCCTTGCAAGACTTTCTGACCGTTAAAGAAACTTTAAACCTATTTACCTCGTTTTATCAGCACACGGTGCCACATAATGAACTTATTGAATTATGTGACTTGAGTGAGTTTTTAGACCGTGACAATCGTTTGCTTTCAGGTGGGCAACGTCAACGACTATTGCTCGCACTAGCGTTGATTAATGATCCCGACATTGTCTTTCTTGATGAACCGACCACCGGCCTTGATCCACAAGCTAGACGTAATTTTTGGCAATTAATTAAAAATATTAAAGCGCGTGATAAAACCGTTGTGTTAACAACCCATTATATGGACGAAGCACAGCAATTGTGTGATGACGTGCTGATTATGGATCATGGTCAAGTGATCGCTCGTGGTACACCAAGGCAATTACTTAACCAACATTTTGATGAAGTGTTTATCTATTTACCTGCTGAGCAAGTACCTAGTGAGCTGTGTCAGCGAAATAACTGGCAAGTAGATGAACAGCAAGTTGAAATTACCACAACAGATGTTGAAGCTACGATAACGCTTTTACTGTCAGAGAAAATTTCATTAACAGGTTTGCATGTTAAATCACCGAACTTGGATGATTTATTTTTAAAACTTACCGGCCACACTTTAAGGGATTAATCAGATGAATTTTTCACGTTTTTTTGCTGTGGTTAAAGCCCGTAACATTGAGTTTTTTCGTGATCGCTCATCTTTGGGCTGGAACTTACTTTTTCCTATATTAATGTTGATCGGTTTATCATTTGTTTTTTCCGGTGATGGTCGTGCCGTGTATAAAGTTGGGGTATTAAACTTAGCGCAAAGCCAATCGAGTTTTCTAGAAACTAAATATATCAGTTTTATCGATTACCAAGAACAAGCACTAGGAGAAGTAAAACTAGAGCAGCATAGCATTGATCTATTAGTTGATTTTAATGCGCAACAGTATTGGGTTAATCAAGGTGCGCCTAGCAGTTACTTGGTAGAGAAAATATTTTTAAATGGGCATGATAACTATCAACGTATCGAAACTCAGGGTAGAAAAATTCGCTATGTTGACTGGGTTTTGCCCGGTATTCTTGGCATGAATATGATGTTTAGCTGCTTATTTGGTGTTGGTTATGTCATTGTTCGTTATCGTAAAAATGCAGTGTTAAAACGATTGAAAGCAACGCCTCTATCAGCATTAGAATTTGTTTCCGCACAGTTAGTTTCGCGTTTATTTATTGTCATGTTTTTATCGTCAGTGGTTTATATTGGCTGTAATTTATTTTTTGATTTTTATATGTTAGGTAGCTACTTTGACCTGTTTATTATTGCCATATTAGGGGCATTTAGTTTAATTACCTTGGGCTTATTAGTGGCAAGTCGTAGTAAAAGTGAAGAGCTTATTGGTGGCTTATTAAACTTAAGTTCATGGCCGATGATGCTATTATCAGGGGTATGGTTTAGTTTAGAAGACGCGCCGAATGCAGTGAAAGTGTTTGCTGATTTTTTACCATTAACCCATTTAGTGGCGGGGGCACGTAAAATTATTACCGAAGGGGCAACCTTAGCGGATATTAGTTATCATGTCTCCGTTTTAATGGTGATGAGTACAGTGTTTTTAGCCTTAGGTGCTTATTTGTTTAGTTGGAATACTGAACGCTAGATTATTTGAAGATTAATGTTAAGTTGATCTAAAAGAGGGCATAGCATTATGTTATTAAAAATATCAGGGATATTTTTTGTCGCTTTAGCTTTTGTTGGTGCGTTTTTACCTTTGTTGCCAACCACGCCTTTTTTGTTAATCGCGGCGGCATGTTTTGCCAAATCATCGCCACGCATGCATAAAATGTTGTTGGCGAATAAAGTTTTTGGGCCAATGATTTACCATTGGCAGCAGTCGCGCAGTATTCCTAAGCGAGCAAAAATCATGGCCTTGAGCTCTATTGCTATTGCGACATTATGGTCGTGTTATATTTTACCGACCCTATGGTTAAAGGTATTCGTAGTTGTGTTGGTTGCTTGGCCCATTGTCTTTTTGTGGCGCTTACCACTAAGTAATGGCAATCAAGATATTTTGACATCTAAAGCGCCAGAATAACAAACACAAGCCCAACCAGCCTGCTTAAATTATTGTTTAGGCTAAGGCTTTACCAACCAGCTCTGCTAAATGAGCTGGCAAGGTCAGGCTTAATGCAATTTCTTGGCCTTGTGTTGACATTTTTCGCCAGGTTAGCTGGACAATACGAATAATCTTTTCTTCTTTATGTTTAGCGGCAAATTCATCAAAATAATATTGTAAAAAAACTAAACAGGCTACGTCTTCTAAGGTTTGGCTATTATCATTCGATTTTAATTTTTCTTTACGAATAATCGCGGCAGTGGTTTCGGCTGAATCTTCACTGTAGCCATGCTCGAGCATCAATGCTTTGGCTGTAGCGGCATGAAAAATACCTAACTCTTTGCGCCATGTTAAGTAGCCTTGTTTACCTGCCGGAAAGTCGATACGCTTCAACTGCCAGCGCTTTACATGTTGTGCGCGCACCGCTATTTGTAAGTACTCATCGGCTTCAGGCCAATATTTTTCAAGGCAAGTTGTCATGTGGCGACCGTACACTAACTCTTTTGGCTGAGCAATGCCGTCAACAAGTGTGGTGTTGATATCAGCTTTATTGATGGTATCGATGGCGTTTAAAACATTTTGCAATTGCGTCATAGTCATGGGTTTTATTTATTAGGAAAAGTAAAAAATCAGTTTACCCCGTTTTTCATTAGTTACAATAATACTTTAAGAGAAAATTTCTGTGTTTTAATGAAAATTTGTGCAACTAGATGCCTTGATCATATTGTCGTGAACATGGCTTTTAAGTATAATGCTTTCCCGTCCTACTAAATTCATTTATTTACCAAAAATAAAATCAATTTAGTGCAAAATTTCTGTTTTTCCTGACTCTGGGTATCGCATGACAACTAGATATATTTTTGTTACTGGCGGCGTTGTATCGTCTCTTGGTAAAGGTATTGCTGCAGCATCACTAGCGGCAATTCTCGAAGCACGTGGTTTGAAAGTTACCATGTTGAAGCTTGACCCATACATTAATGTTGATCCTGGGACAATGAGCCCAATTCAACATGGTGAAGTTTTTGTGACTGAAGATGGTGCAGAGACCGATCTAGATTTAGGTCACTACGAACGTTTTATTCGCACCAAAATGACCAAACGTAATAACTTTACAACAGGTCGTATTTACCAAGATATTCTAGCGCGTGAGCGTAAAGGTGAGTTTTTAGGCGCGACAATTCAGGTTATTCCTCATATTACTAACGACATTAAGCGTCGGGTGATTGAAGGTGCTGAAGGTTACGATATCGCGATGGTTGAAATTGGTGGCACGGTAGGTGATATTGAATCGCAACCGTTCTTAGAAGCTATTCGCCAATTAGGCGTTGAGTTAGGCCGTGAACGCGCTATGTTCATGCATTTAACCTTAGTGCCTTATATTGCCGCCGCGGGCGAAATAAAAACGAAGCCAACGCAACATTCTGTAAAAGAATTACGCTCAATAGGTATTTTCCCAGATATTTTAGTGTGTCGTAGTGAGCGAGCTATTCCGGCTAATGAACGCGCTAAAATTTCATTATTTACTAACGTTGAAGCAAAAGCCGTTGTTTCAATGCGTGATGTTGACTCAATTTATAAAGTACCGGCATTACTTAAAGCACAAGGGACGGATGAATTAGTCGTTAAGCGTTTTGGCCTTGATGTACCCGAAGCTGACTTAACCGATTGGGAACAAGTGCTTTACAAAGAAGCTAACCCATCAGGTGAAGTTGTTATTGGTATGGTCGGTAAATACACTGAATTGCCTGATGCCTACAAATCAGTAAACGAAGCATTAAAACATGCCGGTATTACTAACCAAGTTAAAGTTAAAATTCAATATATTGATTCACAAGACGTAGAGTCTAAAGGTGTTGAAGTTTTTAAAGACCTCGATGCTATTTTAGTGCCGGGTGGTTTTGGTGAGCGTGGCGTTGAAGGTAAAATTTTAACCGCACAATATGCCCGCGAAAACAAAATACCTTACTTGGGTATTTGTTTAGGTATGCAAGTGGCGTTGATTGAATATGCCCGTAACGTTGCCGGTTTAACTGATGCACATAGTACTGAGTTTAATGCAGAGACACCACACCCAGTGGTTGGTTTGATCAACGAATGGTTAGATGAAGAAGGCAAAGTCGAATACCGTAATGCTGAGTCTGACTTAGGTGGAACCATGCGTTTAGGTTCACAATTGTGTCACATTGTGAAAGGTACCAAGACATATGACGTATATGGTAGTGAAACAATTTATGAAAGACACCGTCATCGTTTTGAGGTAAATAATAACTACCGTGAACAATTAAGCAAAGCAGGTTTAGTGTTCTCGGGATTATCTACGGATAAAAGCTTAGTTGAGGTGATTGAAAATCCTGATCACCCATGGTTTATTGCCGGGCAGTTTCATCCAGAGTTTAATTCAACTCCTCGTGATGGCCACCCGCTTTTCACCGGCTTTATTGCTGCCGCTTTTGAACATCAAAAGCAGCAATCAAGTTAACTCGAACTAATAAAAACCGTAGCTTATTGCTGCGGTTTTGTTTTTAGCAGCTAAGTATTTTATTACTGTTGAGAACTGAACTGAAATTTATAGCAATTTAACTTTTAATTTATCGTTTATAACCTGCCATGCGCAGTTAGTAAGGAATAGGGAACATAATGTCTAATATCAGTAAAATTATCGCTCGCGAAATCATGGATTCTCGTGGTAACCCAACGGTTGAAGCTGACGTCTATTTAGCGTCAGGTGCTTGGGGTCGAGCTGCCGCTCCTTCTGGTGCCTCAACCGGTTCTCGCGAAGCGCTAGAGCTACGTGATGGTGACAAAGCACGTTATTTAGGTAAAGGCGTGTTAAAAGCCGTTGCTGCTGTTAACCATGATATAGCTACCGCGCTTATCGGCAAAAGTGCTTTAGAGCAAGCAAATATTGACCAAATCATGATTGATTTAGATGGCACTGAAAACAAAGAAACTTTCGGCGCTAACGCTATTCTAGCGGTTTCTTTAGCTAATGCTAAAGCAGCGGCAATGGAAAAGAAAGTACAATTATTTGAACATATTGCAGACCTTAATGGTACTCCGGGCCAATACTCATTACCGTTACCCATGATGAACATCATCAATGGTGGCGAGCACGCTGACAACAACGTTGATATCCAAGAGTTTATGGTACAACCGGTTGGCGCAAAAAGCTTTAAAGAAGCATTGCGTATGGGTGCTGAAATTTTCCATGCCTTGAAAAAAGTATTATCTTCAAAAGGCATGAGCACAGCAGTAGGTGATGAAGGTGGTTTTGCGCCAAACTTATCATCAAATGCGGAAGCCTTAGCGGTTATTAAAGAAGCGACAGCAGCAGCCGGTTACGAATTAGGTAAAGATGTAACTTTAGCACTTGATTGTGCGGCATCTGAATTTTACAACGCTGAAAAGGGTATTTATGACCTTACTGGCGAAGGTAAGCAATTTACGGCGAATGAATTCTCCGATTTCTTAGCAACGCTTTGTCAGCAATACCCAATTGTTTCAATTGAAGATGGCTTGGACGAGTCAGACTGGGATGGTTTCAAATACCAAACCGATCTGCTTGGTGACAAAGTACAAATTGTGGGTGATGATCTGTTTGTGACAAATACCAAAATATTAGCTCGTGGTATTGAGCAAGGTATTGGTAACTCTATCTTAATCAAATTTAACCAAATCGGTACCTTAACAGAAACCTTAGCGGCAATTAAAATGGCGAAAGATGCAGGTTTTACTGCTGTTATTTCACATCGCTCGGGTGAAACTGAAGATTCAACTATTGCCGATTTAGCCGTAGGTACGGCGGCTGGCCAAATTAAAACCGGTTCATTATGTCGCAGCGACCGTGTTTCTAAGTACAACCAATTGTTACGTATTGAAGAGTTCTTAGGCGACAAAGCTATTTTTAATGGTTTGTCTGAAGTTAAAGGTCAATAATCAAAAGCTTTCTGCTAAATAAGTGCAATAACGGTTATGGTTATACTCACTGACACTTGATAGTTGCGTGCAACCGTTAAGCAACTTTTCAAGAGCCATTGACCGACCTTTCAAATAATTCAAAATCCGATACCAGTTAACTGATATCGGATTTTTTATGTATTTTGAAAATGAACCGTGTCCAAGTAAACTTGGTATAAAGTGATTCGAAAGCTATAAAAACCAATCAGTCTGGATAAATATTGTTGGTGCTAATGTCGTTCATATAGCGCTAAGCGCTGAGTGGGAACAAACTTAATAGACTTGGTATTAGATGCAATGATATAACTCAATGTTATAAAGCTGTTTTGTTAATTGATATAATTGACTTTTAAAAGTATCTTCGAAAGAACAAAATTTAATGGAAAAATTAACCATATGATAAGTATAGTAAATTTTGAGCACGATAAGCTGGTCATTAAACAGTGGCAATTACTTGAAAAAGAAAACTGGTGTGTTTTGGGACGCAATGGCTCAGGGAAACAATATTTTAATCAACTGTTAATTGGAGAATTATTACCAACAAAGGTTGAACAACTAACATTACCGGCTAAAGACAAAGTCGCTATGATTTCCTTTGAAGCACAGCAAGATATCTATGAAGAGACTTTAGAAAAAATAGCGCCTGATTATGCTGATATTAATGGGGCTATGATTAAAGCGAAAAATTTTTTACCGGAAGATAAATGGCATGACCCTCTCATTGGTGAGTTTGGCTTAAGTCAGCGTCTTGATACTAGCTACTTACAACTTAGCACTGGTGAAAGTAGAAAGTTGTTAATACTGCAAGCCATCTTCAAGGGGATTGATTTACTTGTTTGTGATAACCCGTTTGACAGCTTAGATATTGCTTCTTGTCAGGCTTTATCTGATGCCTTAGCAGGTTTATCGCAAACCGGTATTACCGTGCTCTTATTGTTAAATAATCGCCAAGATATTCCAACATGGTTTGACAACGTTGCCTTTATTGAACGTGGACAATTCTCTGTTATTGGTAAGTTAACGGATGCCGATACTAAAAATCAGCTTGATGTCTTACTAACTCCAGCACCAGATGATGCGCCTTGGCCAGATACCGTGCAGCAGTTAGCAGATTATCAACATACACTTTTAGTCGAGCTCATTCAGGGGACGGTGCGTTATGGCGGTGTGAGTGTTTTTGAAAACTTAGATGTTAGCATTAAACCTTTACAACATACGTTGATCACAGGTGCTAATGGCAGTGGTAAATCTACCCTGATGCAATTAATTACCGGAGATTGTCCACAATGTTATAGCAATAATATTCATGTTTTGGGTTATAAACGAGGCTCAGGTGAAAGTATTTGGGAACTGAAAGCACAAATGGGCATTGTGAGCGCCGAGTTACATCGTCAATATCGAGTGAGTGTCGACTTACTTACCGTGATCCTTTCGGGTTTTTATGATTCGATTGGTCTGTATCAAAAACCAAGCGAGAAACAACTTGCTATTGCAGAGCAATGGTTAGAAAAAATAGGTTTATCCGCACACAAGCAGCAATTATTTCAACAGTTGAGTTATGGTGAACAGCGACTTGCTTTAGTCGCTAGAGCATTAGTGAAGTCGCCTTATTTACTTATTTTAGATGAACCAACACAGGGACTAGATGAATTAAATAGGCATAGAGTGCTGAATTTTTTAGAGCACTTAGCCACGCAAAAACACAGTACTATGTTGTTAGTAAGCCATAGGCAAGACGAGCTTTTATCGATATTTGAGCAGCATATAAAGCTTTAATTGACTTTTTGCTTTTGGCTCTGTCTTTATAAAGCTGTTAACAATAAATTAACTGGCGACTTAATAAGTAATGCTGATCAGTTAAGAAACTTTTGCCGTGCCATTGAGTGAGCTTTCAAATAGTTCAATAGCGCCGCTTTCTTTAAGAACTGTACTTGTGCCAATGATCGGCATGAGTTTATTCCACCAATATTCGGCATGTAATATTGCAACCTAAATGTGTCCGTACGGACACACCTAAATGGATAAACGCTTCTGATTGCGCGAAGTGCACTGGTATAGCAAGCACATGTTTAGGCACTGAAGCGGTTAACAGTTAACTGATTGGCATTACACGCTTGTGAGTGACTTTTTGTTACTACTGATTTGTTGAGTACATTTATGTATATTATTTTACCTTGCTGCAATTTGGAGTTAATCAATTGAACTTAAAAAGTAGTCTCAATGCTAATATCATTACTGTCTTTTAATATTTTTGCATCTTCTCATGATGAAGTCGCTCATCTTTTGACGTTTATTGAAAAAACCGAATGTAAGTATGAACGCAATGGCACCATGCATACAGGGGCTGAAGCGGTTAAGCATATTAATAAAAAGTATCGATATTACCTTGATGATATTAAATCGGCAGAAGACTTTATTAAATATGCCGCGACTAAAAGTGCAATGTCAGGTAAACATTATAAAATCCACTGTGCTGATAAAGCGGTAATGAAAAGTCAAGATTGGTTACTTATTGAATTAAAAAAAGTTAGAAAATAAAATGTTTCATTGTTATAAAGTCATTCATTAACTATTATATGATTATGATTAAATTGACTTAAATAATCAGTACTGTAACTTTCTTGAATTTGGTAATATCTATAGCTAGTGAAAAGTCGCTTTAATTTGAGGCTTAGCCCTTGGGCTCATATTTAACTCTTAGACGTTGAACTTAGATTAAAATAAAGTAAGGAATTATGTCGTTGATTGATCTAGATAATAAAAAGTTAGCTTCGGCAGTTTCTAGTTTTCAAGTACCCGCTAAACCTCAAATTCTAATTGATATTCAAAAGCTGATGGCAGAAGATGAACCTAATATCGATAAAGTTGCTTTATTGATTAGTAATGATGTTGGCTTATCTTCAGCAATTATAAAAGTTATTAATTCTCCACTTTATGGTGTTAACCGTAAAGTATCTAAAATTAAGCATGCGGTGATGGCCTTAGGTTTACGAGGGGTTAATGGTCTTGTTATTGCCTTATTGCTTAAATCTTCCATTCAAGGCACTTCAAGTATTTCGCTTGAACACTTTTGGGATAACGCTATTGATACTGCTAACGCGATGTCTTTTATCGGCGGAGAAATAGACAGTAAAATACCGGTTGATACGCTCTATAGTATCGGGCTTTTCCATAACTGTGGTATGCCAATATTAGCGTTAAAATATACTGATTATAATGATTTATTAGCAGAAGCAAGTGGGTTAGCGTTAAATTCCCTTGAGTTAGAAGAGCAACACTATCATACCAATCATGCAGTGTTAGGCTATTATGTAGCAACGTCGTGGAACTTACCCAGTGAAATTTGTCAAATTATTTTGCGTCATCATGAAGTAGACTACTTGGATGAAATAACTGATAGTAGCGAGCAACTAGCATTCGCAATTTTAAAAGCGGCAGAAAACTTAATTGAGCAAGCTAGACGCCAGAGCGTTACGCCAGATTGGGAATATGTTCAAGAAGCGGTGTTTGATGTATTAGGGATCTCTGCCATGGACTACTCTGATCTAGAAGATGGCTATACTTTGCTGTATTAATTTTAAGTACATGAATTGAAGCGCTTGCGTTATCGGACATAGCTTTTGGTCTTTAGTTTTAAGCCAATATAGAAGAGCCTAACCGCTGGTTTATGAGCTGATCAGGCCTGATTTTTAGTGTCTATAGATATTACAATGTGGCGTGCGGGCCAAACACTTCATAATGAATATTACTTTCACCTACACCTAGTTTTAACAATTGCTGTTTAGCAAATTGCATAAAAGCAATGGGACCGCATAAATAGAAGTTTCCATTTTCCGTTGGTAAATCAACAGTAGCTAAATCCATCATGCCTTTATTGATATGTGGTTTTTGTACTTCTTCAGTTCTGTACCAGATATTCTGTTGCCAGTTGTTTTGATTGATGAGTTCACTCGTTCGTTGTGCAAAAGAATGTTGTTCACTTGCCTCACAAGCATGTAAAAAGTGTACAGGTTGGTTATGGTTATTTTCAGCTAATGTTTCTAACATACCTTGCATGGGAGTAATACCGACGCCGGCGGAAATAAGTACGGTCGGGGTTTGACGGTCAACAAAGAAAAAGTCACCGGCAGGTGGATAAAGTTTGACTTCATCAGCAATATTAACCGCTTGATGTAAATAATTTGATACTTTACCAGGCACACCTTGTTGTTCACGCTTAACCGAAATACGGTAATTTTTACCATTAGGTTTATTTGATAAAGAATATTGGCGAATTTCTTTATAGTCATTGCCTGTTGGTTGAACTTCAAGGCCTAAATATTGCCCAGGTATAAAATCAATAACTGCTTGTTGGTCGACCGGCGCAAAGATAAAGCTTGTTACTAGTTCAGATTCGACCACTTTGTCGATCACTTTAAATGCCCTTGCTCCTTGCCAGCCGCCCACTTCTATTAAACGTTGCTGATATAACTCGGTTTCACGATTAATAAATATGCCAGCTAAAAATTGATAGGCGCTTGTCCATGCCTCTTCAACATTAGAGGTAAAAGCTTCAGGGGCAAGTTCACGCAGGGTTTCAATTAGGTGCTGACCAACAATAGCGTAATGCTCTGCTTGAATATTAAAACTGGTATGTTTTTGTGCTATGCGTTCTACAGCAGTCGTTAATGCGCTTAAATTTTCAATGTTTTTAGCATAGGCGGCGATTGCTTCAAATAGCGCCACTTGCTGACGGCCGGTGTGTTGATTCGACATATTGAAAATATCTTGTAACTCAGGGTTATGAACGAATAATCGTTGATAAAAATGAGTGGTCATTGCAGAGCCTGCATTTTCCAATAATGGAATGGTAGTTTTAATTATCGCTATGTGTTTATCAGTTAGCATTATTGCTCCTAAATTAACTGAAAGGTAAAAGTAACTAATGAAATAGCAGTAATAAAATTCATTAGTCATTTATCGTGTCTTGATTGCATGCTTGAAGGTGCATAAGGTGCAACTTTAAATTTAAAGCTGTTAGAAATCCTTCTTACCAAAACCATGTAAGGCCACGCAACGTAAGACATAGCCAAGTTTTAGAGCGGCAGCAAAAACAATGGTGGCGATATGTGCGAAAATTTGCAACGGCATAGTAAAATAGTCATCAAAGACAAAGTTGATGGTAATACTGAGGGAAATAATGACGAAAGATATTAACATCATGTAATTACCTAAAATTAAGCATTTTTGAAAATTTAATGCGTGTTTAACATCCGGTAATTTATCGGCCATAGAAAATTGTGCGTACATCATAAACTCCTTATCTACCGCCAGATGCGGTAATAAATTATTGTGTTAACTCAAGTGCTTAACTTTATGCTTACCGTGGCTCTTACTAAGGTATTGCAAAGGAAGTGCCATCATTTAAAGTTATTAATAATCAATGGTTTGTATTATTTATTGGTAAGGTTGTTGTCATATTGACCGCGAATTTTCGTGGTCTAAATGACTCTTTCGTGATATTTTGCATACATCTTTGAGTGAAAATAAAATATCAGTAAAATATGAGCCAAATATCTTCAAGTGCAATTATTGAATTAGCACTAGATTTAGCCAGTAGCCTGAATAGTAAAGATAGGTTTGATCGTTTGCTTGCTACTGTGCGAAAAACCATTAACTGTGATGCGGTGGCATTACTATCGTTTCATGGTGATACCCTCACTCCTATAGCGTTGCAAGGCTTGAGTCGAGATACTATGGGCCGACGTTTTTTGATAGCCGAGCATCCAAGGTTTGCCGCGCTTTGCCAAGCAAAGCAACCGATTCGCTTTTCTGCAGATTCAACATTACCCGATCCCTATGACGGTTTGCTTATCGACCGAGAAGGTGACTTACCTGTGCACTCTTGTATGGGATTACCACTCTATTATGCCGATAAATTGTTAGGTTTATTAACCATAGATAGTCTGACACCACATGTATTTGATGATATTCCTGAACGTACCTTGGTGGTGATTTCAGCCATGGCTGCAGCCACGTTAAATACCGCTTTTTTGATTGAGCAACTAGAATATCGAGCTGATCATTCACAGCAGGTTGTGGCTGAATTAACCGAAGAAGCATGGAAACGCGATGGTGGCGAATTAATTGGCGAAAGCACAATCATGCAACAACTGAAAGAGGAATTAATTATTGTCGCTAATTCAGAGTTTAATATTTTAATTTATGGTGAAACCGGTGTTGGCAAAGAATTGGTTGCCCGGACCCTGCATCAGAAGTCTGCTCGCCAGCATGGTCCTATGGTTTATGTTAATTGTGCGGCATTACCCGAAAACTTGATAGAAAGTGAATTGTTTGGCCATGTTAAAGGTGCCTTTACCGGCGCAGATAAAGCACGTGCCGGTAAGTTTTCTTTAGCTGATGGGGGGACTTTATTTCTTGATGAAATTGGTGAGTTACCGCTAGCAGCGCAAAGTAAAATATTACGTGCTATTCAAAGTAATGAAATTCAGCCGGTAGGGCAAGACAGTGTTGAACAAGTTAATGTCCGTATTATTGCCGCGACCAATAGAGATTTAAAGGAAGAAGCCGAAGACGGCCGTTTTCGTGCTGACTTGTATCATCGACTCAGTGTTTACCCGATCCGTGTACCTAAGTTGCAAGAGCGCGATGGCGATGTACAAATATTGAGTGGCTACTTTGTCGAACAAACCAAGCGTAAGCTAGGGGTTGTGCAGCTAAAAATAACCAGTGACGCTATTCGTCACCTTGAACAATATAATTGGCCTGGTAATGTCCGTGAACTGGAACATGTTGTGAGCCGAGCGGCGCTAAAAGCGAGGGCAAGACAAAAAGATAAAGCGATTATTGCCATAGAAAAACAAGACTGTGGTTCTTTAATTAATTTGCAAGCGACGCAATCGGATCAGTTAATAATTGAGCCAAAAGTGGTTGAAGATATTCTAACACATAGCCGCTGCGTTAACTTGCGTACTGAAACTGAGCAATTTCAACGACAGCTGATAAAACAAGTGTTAACGCAAGAACAGGGTAATTGGGCGGCCACGGCAAGAAGGTTGTCGATAGATCGGGCTAATCTAAATCGTATTGCCAAAAGACTCGATATTAAAGTGGTTAAAAGTATTGTTATGTCGATTAACTAATGTATTTGATATTAATACGGGTTGAGAACGATTTAATTTCACTACAACGCATTTACTTTTATCGCTAAAAAGCCGAACATGATGTTTAGCTTTTTAGCGAGCATTGATAACTCAACTGGTGTTTTTAATAAGTCAAAGCCGACTATTTTACATGCTTATGACCAAGCCATAAGCTTATGGAAACGAGTAATACGATAATAGCCAGGTAAAGCGTTTCAATGATTGATGAGGGCTTCATCTCAACAAAATATGAAAACAGTTTAATCACTAATAGCATGACAATGACATTGCCTAATTTAGATTTTAGTTGGTCTATGCTGTTGATCTGGAAAGCTTGAGATGTGTGCTCTGAAGATTGTTCAATAGAGCTAATAAACAGTTCATATAAACCAAAGGAAAATATAAACAGGATTGATGAAATTAAGAAGGTATCTAATACCTCGATGACACTGAGTATTAACATTCCTCTTGATATTTCTCCAGTAGAGCTGAACAAATAACCGATAAGGTTACCGACAAAATGTATCACCTCATAAACACCTAAGCCCACTAAAGCCACAGCTGTTATCACACAACAGATAACAGCAACCAGCAACACCAAGCGGCTTTGCCATAAAAATGATTCAAAAAATTTTTCCATAAATCTCTACTTTTTTGTTGAAATAGTTTTAATTAGCAGATCACAATTTCTGATGCCTGTGAACTACAGTTTTTTTCTGCTCTTAATTGCCTGATTGCATCTACGAAAGGGCTAAAGTGCGCATGCTCATTGCTAAAAAAGTGATGACTTTTATCATTGAGTATCATACCACCCGCCATATGAGCATGTCCGCCACCAAAGCCGCGTTGCTTTTGGTTTAAGGTTTGTCTCAATAACAAGCCAACATTAACTTTAGGGCATTCAGAGCGCAGAGATAGCTGTATTGCTTGGTTAAACTTCATTGCAACAATAACAATATCGTATTCGTTTACACTCAAGAGGAAGTCAGCTAATACGCCTAATAAGTTCTTGGCACATGGTTCTTTTAATAACACAATGGCGATACCGTCATTACTTTCTACGTTATCACAAACGTGCTGAAAGCTTTTTAGTTCACTTTGTATTAATGAATTGCGACAAATTTTATTGACTAATGCTAAGTCTGCAACTTGATTAAGCCCTAAGAAGGCTTTTAAGTCGGCATTACAAAAACCGCGTGTTAAATTTGCCGTATCGATGTTTAAACCCACCAATAATGCGGTGGCAACCTTTTCAGGTATGTCTATGTTAAGAGAGCTGAAATATTCATAGATAATGGTTGCTGTAGCGCCATAGTTACTACGTACATCGCAGTACCATAGGCCTTTTGGTGGTGTGACGTTGTGATGGTCAATGACTGCAATTTCTTCACCTTGAATATCAGTAACATTCTTTTCACCAATACAACCATCAACCGTGATAATTTTATCATGTGCGGTTAACTTGGCTTTATTACAATGAATCACCGGAATGTCTAGCCATTCAATCATGTTGGCTAATGATATTCTATCGACATGGCCATTGTAGACAATAAGGGTGTTCATGCCCATTGCTTGCAATAAAGCGGCTAAGCCATAAGCGGAAGCAATCGCATCATGATCAGGAAAATCATGTGCTTGTATTACAACTCGCTGTAATGGCGATAATAATTGCAAAAACTTATTTAATTTTTGTTTAACTTTATTCACGGTTAATCCACTAATGGCAAAATGCAAAAAGGGGAGCTAGCTCCCCATTAATTTTTATTATTGTACTTAGCGTGCCATTGACTTTAATAAATTATCAGTAGAGGTCTTAAGTGAGCAAAAGTAACCCTCACACTTACCGGAAAGCATGATGATCATGCCTTTTTTAATTAACGGCGCTACGTCACTATCTACTTGAATATAAGACTTTTTACTTAAGACGTTTTTGGCATCCATCATTTCACCTTCGCCAATCATCACCATTTCATCATCAATTATTTGATAAATGGCGATTTGTGCATCTTCTTTAGCACCATGAATTCGACCTAGGTTTGTTTCGAAATACAGCTCACCGTTAAATGCTTTGGCACCGGTAATTAAGCCTCGTGAACCGACGTACTTGCTTAAGGTTACGTAATCACTCTCACCTTTTTCAAGTAAATCAGCAACGGCACCAGCAACAACACCGTTATACATGACTTGCTCTTCACAAGAACGACTTGGTGGGTTCTCTTTACTATTAGAAGAACTACCTTGGACATTGAATGAAACAATTTGCTTCATGGAAGGTAACTCTCTAATTTGTACATTGCCTTTTACTTTTGCTGAGTAATCACATTCAGCAGGGTGGTGTGTTGATTCACCTTTTTTATTCTTAGAAGTGTAAGCTTTTTCATATTCGCCACCAAATGACATATCGGTGATTGTTGGGATGACAACAAACTTAGCTTCTACAGGGCCTTGATAAGCATTGTAGTTTTCACTTAGGTTTTCTTTTAATTGAATTTCATCGATAAAGCGTGCTGCCATTCTTCTATCGATAACTTCTGAGCCACTATCAACGATAATGGTGGTTATTTCATTAGCAAAGTAGCCTTGTACAAACTCAGGTATATTAGATTTCATACCTGGTGCTACGATGATGTTGTTGTTTTTGACCTTTAAGTCTTGGTCCGAAAAACCGTCGATTGATGCTAAGTTTACTGATGGTAATGTTGGTAATGGTGGTAATGTTGCACCACAACCGATAACCACGACTGAAATCGCTGTTAAGGCGAGAGTTTTAATAGAGTTTTTCATGCAGATTCCCTTTTATTAAGACTTTATCATTTGTGTTTCTATTTTTTTTATCAGATTTATGACAGCTTTTTTATTTGCTTCTTTTTTATTGTTAAATGATGAACCTTTGCTTTTTAGTTTTATAAAGCTAATCACATCACCAAACTCATCTAAAACAGTAAACTCTGCATTGATAATATTTAGATAATTTTTAAATGCATAGCTTTGTTTTTCTGATAGTTTAATCTGAATATTACCGGTATCTTTTTTCTGGTTAGTGACTTTAAATCCTTGGCTTTTGATTAGTTGTTCAAAAGCCCGCTTAAAGTCAGCAGAGGCTTGAGCAGGATAAGTAATGGTATATTTATTTTTATACTTACAGCGCTTAAATAAACGTTCATAAGTTTGTGCTTGTTGACTAAATGCGAGTGTACTCTCTTCTGCCATACCACTGCCAAGGTAGGCAGGAATTAATGCGGTTAGTTTTTCTTTTTTATGGTTGTTTGTTGAAAGTGTGTGCCAACAAGCTGGCCCTTGAGATTCACTAAAATCTTCGATGATAAACATAAGTTCATCATTTATCGTTTCAAGTTGCTGCTTAAGTGATAGTTGCACTAATTTTCGTTCAACTCGAACCAGCACTCGCCATTGATTGTCAGCTTTACTATTATTTATTACCTGGATGTTAGGCAGTTCAATCTCTTGAGAAACCGCCATTGTATGCTGTTTAGTGCTTGTGGTGGTGGTATTACCGGTTTTATCTTGGCTGATACCTACACTTGATTGTATTCGTGTTGACAGCTTCTGTGTAATGTCAGCCAAAGCAAGTTTTTGGGCATTACTGTGATCAACGTCGATACCTAGACCATAAATATACTGTTCGTCATCAGCGGGAATTGCTTCAAGCGCATTGGCTAACGGTTGCAGCAAGATAAGTAATATACCGATGAAGTATCTCATTTTTAGACCTTTTGCTGTGAAAAATACTGTTTACTTTCCAGTACTTTATCTAGGTATCGCTGTGTTTCCGTATGGGTGCGCTTTTTAATCACATCGTATACTTCATCTGGAGTCATAGTATTGATCACCTTCATAGCCTTAAGGCGTCCTTTTTTACCTTTGTTAAACGCTCTAGCAACGTTGCCTATGCCAGTATTGTAGGCGGCAATAGCGCAATAAAGTCGGCTAGTTGGATTTTCAATTTCTTTTAAATACTGAGTCATCAAAATATGGATATAAGCAGAGCCGTATTTGATATTATCGCGGCCACTAAACAGTAATTCAGGGCTTGGTTTTTCTTTCATGCCAAGAATGCGATTATTGACATCAGCACCTGCTGTAGAGGGGACTATTTGCATTAAGCCATAAGCCGGTACATATGATTTAGCTAGTGGGTTGAAGTGGCTTTCAGTTTCCATAACCGCGAGGATAAATTGCTTGGACAGTTGCCATTTTTCGGCATTACTTTCAACATATTGTAAATATTGCTCAGCCTTTTTAAAGCGATCCCTGTGCAGGTTAACTTTATAGGTTTTAATGTTTTTTGTAATTAATTGATTAACATCACGTTTAATAGATTTTTTCTCTTCTTTCATGCTAACAACGAGTGCCTTTGGTGCCTTGGCTTGTTCGATACTAATCTCATCGCTATCAAGAAAGTTTTCGATATTTGCTATTTGTTTATCTAAGCGTGTTTGTGTACGTTTGACGACGATTTGTTGTTGTGTTTCTAGCGGAACGGTTGTTACTTGCTTAAGTATAGTGTTTAAGCTTTCAGCAGAATCTATACCTAAGTGATTTAAAACCGTTGGTGTTGAAATCTCTGTTTCTGGTGCTTTTTCTGTCGCAACGTCAAACTCTATCTGTTTACTGGCAAGGATTTCAGGTTGTTGATCTAATGAATCAATTATCGCTGCACGTATACGTTGATCTACTTCGTTATCTGATAAATTATCAGCATCTAAAAGGCTAATTTCTATGGTATCGTTTTCAAAGTCGGTTAAAACTTTAGTTTTGTTTTTTTCGTTATAGTGGACGTACTCTGTTTTAGAACTTAATTCAGCAACGCCCCATTTTTCTTTGATTTCAGCACGATAGTTTTCATACCGATTAAGATAATCCGTTTTAAACTGATTATATATCGCTTGGCGATTTTTACGATATTCGGCAAAGCTGTTGCTTTTTTTCTCTGCTGCTAGCGCGATTGGGCTTGAGAAACAGACGATCAAAAGAGCGACGGTGACTCTAGAAAAGCTAGACATAATATATCCTTATTAATACAGCTGTCAGTTTTACTGTTTATAGTAAAATGAATATTCAAAGTTAGTGAGAACGGAGTCTGCGATAACAGATAAGTCGACTTCACCTGCGCCAAAAAAGTTATTTCTCGCTTTCTGACTTATGTTTAACGCACGCGTCTGAGTTACTTTGCTATTGTCTTCTTCTAAGTTAACTTCGTCGTATAATTTTCGAAGCTCTTCAGCACTAATATTTATGTTCTTTTTATAACCGATAGCACCAAAGTATTGATTCATAAATAGTTTGTCTTTGCCTAACTCTTCTCTTGTTAAAAAGAAATCGACATTATTATAATCTAAGGTAAAGTCAGTCATATTCTGGGTATTATCCGCAACACTGATTTTATTCTCAGAAGGCTTTTTATTGAGCAGGTTGTTGGGCGTAAAATCATCTGCTAATGCGCTAATAGTATAGGCGGTAACTCTGCTGTCTTGCAAAATTAAGGTTAAGATATATTTTTCATTGAGATAATAGGCGAAGCTGATGTCGTCGATGTATTTACTCTTTTTTATTAATTGCGGGAAGCCTATTTGCTGTGAAATATACTCCATGTTGCTGCCAATATTGATCTTATTTAATGCTTCATACTCATACTTATGCGTAAAATTAGAAATAACCGCGACATAAGCTTCTTGAGCGAGCTCTTTCGAATCAGACCATTGACCGAGTGCCATAATAGCAATAGCAACAAAAAGGAACTTATCTTTAAAAGTTCCATTTTTAAACTTTATTTCTTCCCAGAAAAACATAACTAACCTTATTTTCTTCTATTATTGTGTACTTTAATTAGCGCTATTTTCAGACTTCATAAAGTTTAGATACAGTAAGGTTTCGTTTTCAGGAGATAACTTGATCGGGGCTTGTTGTAACAGTTGGCTAAATAGCGCTTTGCTTTTCGCTTCAGACAAGGTCACCAAAGTACATAGGTTTTTTACGTTATCTATTTGCGCATAATCTACTTTGACGACTTTTGAACCTCTTAGGAATTGATCGGTTAATTGTGCGCTGGTAATACTGATTTTGCTTTCAGTATTGGTCTCGCCCATAGAAGAAATCTTTGTGCTGTACTCTTCTTGTAAACTAGACACTCTAGTTTCAATTTGACTGGCTAATTCAGCTCTAGCTTGTGTTGCCGCTTGAGATTTATCCATTGAAAAACTGTTAGATGCAGTAACACACGAAGCTGCTGCCAAGCCTTTGTCAGAGGTTGGGCTTAACACCCATTGTGGAATGTTCATGCCTAATTCTGCAGCATTAGTTTCTGGTGTAGAGTTACACCCCGTGATGAATAGTGACATTGCAGCAATTGAGGCGACAGTTAAGTTACGTTTAAGCATTTCAGTCCTTTAATAATGTTTAATAAGTGAATTTTTATCTACTTATTTTTGTACTTTTGTTTTGTTATAGTAATAAATTTTTGAAATATTTCAACATATTGTTACATATAATTGCAAAGTGAATTGTTTTTCTAAAATTTTGATAAACGAGCAGACGAAGGACATTATATTATGTCTGCTCGCTTATTCTTTGTCATGGCTTGCTAGGATGTAAAAATAGCAATAACGCTATCATACTTATTTAATTATTGTTTTTAGCAGTATCTTCTTTAGGTAAAAGTAAGTTTAAACTGATAGCGACTAATGCGCACAAGCTAATCCCTTGAATGCTATAACCACCAAAATTGAGTGCCATGCCACCGATACCAAAAACTAAGACAATAGCAAAGATAATGAAATTTCGTGGTTGGTCAAAATCTACTTTCGCTTTCACTATGCTGCCTAAGCCAACACTGGCAATTAAACCAAATAACAACAGCATGATACCGCCCATTACTGCACCAGGTATGGTTTGTAATAAAGCACCTAACTTACCAACAAAGGCCATGATAATTGCAGCACAAGCCGCCCAAGTCATAATTCTTGGGTTAAATGCTTTGGTGAGCATTACTGCGCCTGTCACTTCTGAATAAGTAGTGTTTGGCGGGCCACCTAGCATTGATGCTGCCGTGGTGGCGATACCATCACCTAATAATGTGCGGTGCAAACCTGGCTTTTTGATGTAGTCTTTACCGGTGGCCGAGCTAATTGCTAAGACATCACCAATGTGTTCAATGGCAGGAGCTATGGCAATTGGCAACATATAAATAATGGCTTGCCAGTTAAATTCCGGTGCAGTGAACTTTGGTATGGCAAACCAAGCGGCATTTTGTACTGGGGTAAAGTCAATGATACCGTGATAAAGCGATAATACATACCCTACAACAATACCTGACAATATTGGCATTAAACGCATAAAGCCTTTGCTAAAAGCGGAAACCAATAAAGTGGTTAACAAGGCTGGTAATGAAATACTTAAGGCAAGTGATTGAGTAATTAATTGTGCTGAGCCATCACCCGTGCGACCCAACGCCATATGCACAGCAACAGGCGCCAGCGATAAACCGATAACCATAATAATAGGGCCGGTAACAATAGGCGGTAAATACTTACTAATAAAACCGACACCGCGCATTTTGATTAAACCACTAAAACAAGCATAAACAACACCAACGACAGCCAGTGCGCCCATGGTAGCCGGAATCCCCCATGTTTGTGTGCCGTACATAATAGGAGCAATAAAAGCAAATGAAGAGGCTAAAAAAACAGGTACTTGACCTTTTGTGACGAGTTGGAACAATAAGGTACCTATACCGGCAGTGCACAAGGCCACGTTAGGGTCTAAGCCGGTAAGTAACGGCATTAGTACCAAAGCACCAAAAGCAACAAATAGCATTTGAGTGCCAGTGAGTACTTCTTTAAAAAGTGACAAGTTGTTTTGCGCTAAATTACTCGATAATGGGGTATTTGAACTCATATTTCACTCAATAAAACTGCCAGCAAGCTGGCAGTATTGTTATTGTTTAAATAGTCATGTTTGCTGCAAGCAGCAAAGATGACTATTGATAATTATTTTGTGCCGAAAATCTTATCTCCAGCATCACCTAAACCCGGTAATATATAACCCGCGTCGTCTAAGCGATCATCAACAGAAGCGGTATAAAGTTCAACATCCGGATGTGCTTTCTCTAATGCTGCTACACCTTCTGGTGCCGCAACTAAGACCAGTGCTTTAATGTTGGTAGAACCACGCTCTTTTAGTAAATCGATGGTTGCTACCATCGAGCCGCCAGTGGCAAGCATTGGATCAATGACCAGTGCTAGACGCTCTTCAATTTGGCCGGCTAACTTTTCAAAGTAAAATACAGGTTCTAGGGTTTCCTCGTTACGGTACATGCCAACAACCGAAATACGCGCACTAGGAATAAGCTCTAGAACACCGTCCATCATGCCTAAGCCCGCACGTAAAATAGGCACAACAGTAACTTTTTTGCCTTTGATTTGTTCTACTTCTATTTCACCATTCCAACTATTAATTGTTGTGCTTTCAACGGCCATATTTTTGGTGGCTTCATAGGTGAGTAGACAGCCAACTTCAGAGGCAAGTTCGCGAAATCGCTTGGTGCTAATATCAGCTTCACGCATTAAGCCAAGTTTGTGTTTAATTAGGGGATGCTTTACTTCAATTACGCTCATCTTTTACTCCAAAACTCGATGAAAAAACTATTTTTGCATATTATATGTTATCTCTGCACTTATGTACTTAACTGCGATGAAAAAAATAATTCAGACTTGTTGTTGATCAATAAAATGCTTTGCTGCAGGTATGACGTGCATTCGTTCAATATAAGGTGAAAAATCAATATTGAAGGCGTTAACGTGTTGTCGATTGACGGTAATTAGCTGTGCTTTAGTTGGTAATGGGGTTTTACTGAGCAGCACAATGATATTTTTATAATCATTAAAATCAATTAATGAAATATGTAAATTTAAGCACCGTAGTTTCGTTAATAGCTCGGTTAGCTGCTCAGCATTGCTATTAACGCTTACTAAGGCACAACCTGTTGGGGTTAACTTTTTTGACAAGTTCAGATAAAAAGTGCTGCTAAATAATGCTTTAGGAGACTGCTCTTGTTGATAAATATCACACAGGATAATGTCAAAAGTGCTTTTGGTTTTTGCTAAAAAAGACTCAGCAGTTTCAGCAATGGCAAGTACGCTATCCGGTAAATTAAAGTAGCGTTTTGCCATTGTTATGATCTCAGCTTGTTGTTCAATAGCAGTGATATCAAAAGTATAATGATGAGTTAATGCTCGCTCTAAGCCGCCAGCACCTAAACCCAAATTCAAGATACTTTTGGCTTTACTTTGCCATAAGGTAAATATCAGCAGAGCTTGTGGAATCGCTAATAATATTGTCTCAGGTTGAGCTTTTGCCATAATGGCTTGCACAGCGTCGCCGCCTAAAGTGAACCAACGATATTGAGCGTTTTCGAATACTCGACATATTTGTTTTTCGAGTTTTTGTTGAAAAATCACTTCCCCTTCTAATTGGAGTAGTTGTGTGGCACTGAGCATAGTTTTCAACTTTGGCTAATTGATGACGAGATAAGTGTAATTTAATGTTTTTGAAAGGCAATCAGTAATTTTTATTAAATTAGCCATTCCAGCGTTTGAAGTCAATCGACAACTAAAATGTTGTTTAGCTATTTTATCTTTACACAACAATCAAGTATGCTTAAATTATCGGCACATTATCAGCACGTAAGTTAAGGCAGTTGTTAAATTTATGGTGACGCAATCATTATTATGGCAATCACAGCAGCAGTCATCAGACTTTGCTGAGCTTTGTAATGCGCTTTATGAACGCGAGCTGGTAAAATTAGCTAGTGATGAGCAATCACTACTGAGTGGTTTACAAGCAAAAATTAACAGTTTGCCTCATTATGTTAAACGTACGGCATTTGCTTTATTAAATGCTCAAAGTCCGCTTGAGCTAGACGTACAAAATGCTAGCTGGTCTGCTAAACAGGCAAGTATCTCACCTTCAACAAGTCAATTAATGGCTTATGATAATAATGTTATCTCATGGTACAGAGAGCAAGCATTAGTACATGGTTTAGTGGTTCCTATTGCACTAAAACAAAAAATTGTGCTTGATTGTATTGATAGAGTTGATGTCAAACGACAACGATTTCGTACTAATGTCTATGGTTGGTTTAATTTAACCGATAATGCCTTAAAAAAGGTTATTGAGCCGATGAATGCGAATTTACTTAAGCCGACTAAAAAAGTGATGACAGCAGCATGCGCAGGGCATTGCTGGCAAAACAATCAAAAAGTGCAGCCATCAATGCCGTCACTTCGAGAACTGTTGCTGTCTTGCACAATTAATTGGCGTAATTTCAAACAACCAAGAACAAATATTGCCCACAATTGATTTTTAAATCTTGTTGGGTGTTTACAGCAGACGGTACGCATTTATAATAGCGTACTGATATATCTTCGATAGCGACGTTAAATATTTTATGCGGCTGATCACGGCAGTTTTACTACTTTTTTTACTCCTTTTGCAATACCGACTGTGGTTTGGTAAAAATAGTGTGCCTGATTATATGGCATTGGAAGAAGAGGTTACCCGACAGTTAGCTAATAATAATAAGCTTAAGCAGCGCAATAAATTACTTTATGCCGATACCGATGATCTAAAGTCGGGCACTGAAGCGATTGAAGAACGTGCTCGCCATGAACTTGGTATGATCAAGCAAGGCGAGACATTTTTCCGGGTCATCCCTAACGATGATGGTGATAATAAGGAACGATTGCGATAATGAGCAATTCACTTGGGCAATATACCGTAGTAGTGCCCGCTGCAGGTGTTGGTAAGCGTATGCTGTCATCTTGTCCAAAACAATACTTAACCATTGAAAATAGAACCATCTTAGAGCATACCGTACAGCGCTTACTCAGCCATGAAGCCATTGCTCATATTATTATTGCTTTAGGTGAGAATGATGAATATTTTCCAACTACGTCACTGATAAATAATAAAAATATTACCTGTGTTGTTGGCGGCAAAGAACGTGTGGACTCGGTACTCGCAGGCTTAAGCTATTTAAATGGTAATGAAGAGCACTGGGTGTTAGTGCATGATGCTGCTAGACCTTGTGTTAAACATCAAGATTTGACGCAATTAATATCATACTGTCTTGCGCATGATCATGGTGCGATATTGGCCTGCCCAGTTCGCGATACCATGAAGCAAGCTAACCATGAGCAGCTAGTCGCAACCACTTTAGATCGTAGCCAAATGTGGCATGCCCTAACACCGCAAATGTATAAAACTGCGGAATTAAGCACAGCGATAACCTCGGCTCTAACAAAAGGTATCGCTATTACGGATGAATCATCAGCGATGGAAGCCTCAGGTTATGCTAGCGGTTTAGTTAACGCGAGTAGTGACAATATTAAAATTACTCAGCCAGAAGATTTGTTTCTTGCTGAATTTATTCTTAACCAACAAAAAAGTAATTTATCATCAGAGGCAATATGCGAATAGGGCACGGTTTTGACGTTCATAAATTTGGCGGTGCAGGGCCATTAGTTTTAGCGGGGGTTGCTATTCCTTATGAATTTGGTTTTGTTGCACACTCTGATGGCGATGTGGCGATTCATGCTTTATGTGATGCCATTTTAGGGGCATTATGTTTGGCTGATATTGGCAATCACTTCCCAGATACCGATGGTCAATATAAAAATATATCGAGTGGTATTTTATTACGTCATGTCGTTGGCTTAATGCAAGAAAAAGGTTATTGCCTTGGTAATGCAGATATAACTATTTGCGCACAAGCGCCAAAGGTTGCACCACACTTGATGGCAATGCGAAGATGTTTAGCTCAAGACTTACAAGCCGACATCGAGCAAGTTAATGTTAAAGCAACAACGACTGAAAAACTTGGTTATGTTGGCCGTAAAGAAGGCGTATCAGTGCATGCAGTGGTATTACTAAATAAGGCTACTAACTTAAGTAAATCTGTTGATGCAAGTGAATTAACGTTCGAAAATCGCTCAGTAGCAAATGATAACTTAGAGAAAGAAGTTAGTGCTGAATGCGAGAGCAGCTCTGTTACCCAAGTGAATGAAAGTCTTAATATCCGTACTCAAGCAGAAAAAGAACTAGTAACGGCAGAAACCTCTGAGCCAGTTAAGGAACCCGTCGTCAGTGCCTTACCTGCATTTACTTACTTATATGGTCAACCCATTTCTAGTGGTTTACTGCGCAGTAAAAAAGCTGATTTTAAAGTTTTTGAACAAATTCCTTTTTTGCCTTGTGGTGAAGGCGAACACCTTTTTATTCATCTTCGTAAAACCGGTGCTAATACGGCATTTGTTGCTAAACAACTAGCGCAATATTTTTCGGTCAAAGAGTCTTTGGTTTCTTATGCTGGCTTAAAGGATCGCTTTGCCGTAACAGAACAATGGTTTGGTGTGCATGTGCCAGGTAAGCAAGTTTATGACTTAAGTGATCTCGACATCGAAGGCGTTGAGGTACTGTCTTATAAACGTCATAACAAAAAGCTACGTATTGGTGGTTTAGACGGCAACCGATTTGAAATTACTTTACGTGATGTTACTGAAATTGACGAATTAGTTCGACGCTGGCATGTGGTGAGTAACCATGGTGTACCTAATTATTTTGGTGAGCAACGCTTTGGCATTAATGGTGGCAATATCGCAAAAGCATTGAGTTTGTTTTCAGGTCGTAAAGTTAACGATAAGAAAAAGCGTGGCATGTACTTATCCGCAGCACGTTCGTTAATCTTTAACCAAGTGATCAGCCAGCGTATTGAGCAAGAAAAATTTGAGTCATTACTTAATGGTGATGTAGTAATGTTGGCCGGCACACAGTCAGTATTTTTAGCTGATAGTATTGAGCAAAGCTTAATCGATAGACATTTAAATCACGACGTAGATATAACGGCTCCTATGTGGGGCGCAGGTGAGTTAATGACAACCAAGCAGGCGTTAACATTTGAACAAAATGTTGCAGAGCAACTGCCAGAGTTTTCTCAGGGTCTACCGCGTTTTGGTTTAAAACAAGAGCGTCGTCGTATTCGTTTGCTGATGAAAGAGCCGAAAATTGATATTGAGAATGACATTGTTACTTTATCTTTTTTCTTACCTGCTGGCGCTTATGCTACAACCATTATGCGCGAATTAATTAATTATACTGATATGACTGAACGAGTCGATGTATCTTCAAAGCTAACAACTGATAGTGAATCAAGACAAAAAGGCCAGTCATGAGAATATTATTGAGTAATGATGACGGTGTTAATGCCGAAGGTATTAAAGTACTTTTTGATGAGTTAGCAAAAGTATTTGATGTTACGGTGGTCGCGCCAGATAGAAATTGTAGTGGCGCAAGTCATTCGTTAACATTATTAAATCCGTTACGGGCGCAAGTATTAGAAAATGGCTTTATTGCTGTAAACGGCACACCAACAGATTCAGTACACTTAGGTGCGACACAGTTAATACAAGGACAGCTTGATTTGGTGGTTGCTGGCATTAATCATGGTGCTAATTTAGGTGATGATACGATATATTCTGGTACAGTAGCGGCGGCAACAGAAGGCCGCCATTTAGGTATGCCTGCAATAGCGGTATCATTAGTATCTAAATCACCAGAACATTTTCAAACTGCAGCGGTTGTTACCGCTAAATTTATTGAGCGCTTGCAGCTGCACCCATTGCCAAGTGATCAAATTATTAATATCAATGTACCAGATTTACCCTTAAATGAATTAAAAGGCATTCAAGTTACTCGTTTAGGTCATCGCCATAAAGCGGAAACGATGACGAAAATGAAAGACCCTTGGCAACGTGATATTTATTGGTATGGTCCTCTAGGGCAAGAGCTTGATGCAGGTGTTGGCACTGATTTTAATGCCGTAGCCAATGGTTATGCGTCAATTACCCCGTTGACTATCGATATGACCGCTTATAAAAGCATGGCACAAATGACAGAATGGATTAATGAACTTTCACTATGAAACAAAGTACTATCAACGCCAGACTCGGCAGTAGTATCGGCGGGAAGTCGAGTCGCAGTGGCGAAATACTAGCGCAAAAACTATTGCTTGAAGGCATCCGAAATCAACAAGTATTACAAGCTATAGCTCGTTCACCACGACATATTTTTGTGCCTGAAATTTTAGCGCACAAAGCTTATGACAATACCGCGTTACCGATTGGCCAAGGACAAACCATATCGCAACCTTATATTGTCGCTAAAATGTCAGAGCTTTTACTTGCTGATGGCGTGCCTGACAGTATTTTAGAAATAGGTACCGGCTCGGGTTATCAAACCTCTATTTTAGCGCAGTTAACGACTAAGGTTTTTTCTGTTGAACGTATCAAGTCATTGCAATGGCAGGCCAAGCGTCGATTACGTAGCATGGATTTACATAATATTGCTATGAAGCATGGTGATGGTTGGCAAGGTTGGCATAGTAAAGCACCATTTCAAGCCATTATTGTTACCGCAGCTCCCTCTAAGGTACCTGCTGCGCTATTAGAACAGCTTGCTGATGGTGGCCGGTTAATTATTCCCGTTGGTGAGCAAAGCCAAATTTTAAAATTAATTACCCGCCATGGCGATGAGTTCAAAGAACAGCAAATTGAAGCTGTTCGCTTTGTTCCTCTGGTTCCTGGCGCTTTAGGATAGTTTGTGAAAATATTTTCTGCGCTATATGAATGGACACTAAAATGGGCTGAGCATAAATTTGCACCCAGAATTCTCGCGTTATTGACCTTTGCTGAATCCGTTTTTTTTCCTATTCCCCCTGATGTTTTACTTGCTCCTATGGTACTAGCGCAGCGTGAGAAAGCATGGAAATTTGCCACGTTGACAACCGTAGCATCAGTTATCGGGGGGATCGTCGGCTATGGTTTAGGCTATATGATGTTTGAACCTTGGATCCAACCTTTGATCACCGAATTTGGTTACCAAGCTAGATTTGACAAAGCCATGCTTTGGTTTAGTGAGTGGGGGGTATGGGTAGTATTTATTGCCGGTTTCTCTCCTATTCCGTATAAACTGTTTACCGTCAGTGCTGGCTTTTTACACATGGCTTTTCTACCTTTTTTATTAGCATCAGCTATTGGTCGCGGTATGCGATTTTTCTTAGTCGCAGGAGTTATTCGTTGGGGCGGAGCCCCGATGGAACAAAAAATTAGACAGTGGGTTGATGTCTTAGGTTGGCTTGTCGTTAGCGCCATTGTTATTGCTTATATTGCCACACGATAAAGGATGTTTTGCTGGTTATGACGAAATGGTTACCAGGTAGCTTAATTAATAGAAATAACTTATTAGTACTAATAATAATATTAGTACTTAATGGTTGTTCTAGTCGTAGTAAACCAGCACCAGTGGTTGATGTTCAGGGCTCACTTCCATTGAGTCAGCGCATTAAGAACAGTGTTACTGGAAGTGAATATATAGTCAAAAAAGGTGAAACATTATACTCAATAGCATGGCGTGCTGATGTCGATGTTCGCACCTTAGCGACTATCAATAACATTAAAGCCCCCTACAATATTTATCCTCAGCAAAAATTGTTTTTAAGCAATAATTATAGCAAGCCAAGTCAAAGCAAGCGTAAGAGTAAAAGCTTTAATCCATCAAAACAAAAAGTTATAAAAAAACCTATTGCACAGAAGAAAAAGCAGGAGTATGGTGGAAATGTAGCTGGACAAAAAACAAGCAAGAAAGCTCAGCAACAAAATAACACCTTTTCACAAAAAGTAAGAGGGTGGCGGTGGCCAGCAACTGGAAAAGTTATTCATAAGTTTTCCACTGCAAAGCAAGGAAATAAAGGAATCGACATTGCGGGGCGACGCGGTGATTCGGTAAAAGCAACTGCAGACGGTAAAGTAGTTTATGCCGGTGATGCGTTACAAGGATACGGTAAGTTAGTCATAGTTAAACATAACGATGATTATCTTAGTGCTTATGCTCATAACGATCGTATTTTAGTTAAAGAGCAGCAGGTTGTAAAAGCCGGTCAAGTGATTGCCAAAATGGGAGATACTGACGCTGAAAGAGTCATGCTTCATTTTGAAGTTCGCTTTCGCGGAAAATCAGTCAATCCAATGAAGTATTTGCCGAAATAAAAATAAAAAGTTATAAAAAATAAATAAATTGGAGTCAAAGTGAATGTTTAGTCAGTAAGTAAATTTAGCAATTGCTAATAGCGGAGAGATAACATGGGCATAAAAAAACAAATAGAATGTTCTGATGTTGCAGAGAAAGACAAACCCAAAAAAACCAAGGCAGACACGCCTGAAGGTAGTCATTCTAACTTAGATGCAACGCAAATATATTTAAGTGAAATCGGTTTTTCTCCATTACTAACTGCAGAAGAAGAAGTCTACTATTCTCGCCTAGCACTGAAAGGTGATGAAGCATCTCGTAAACGAATGATAGAAAGTAATCTTCGTTTAGTCGTAAAAATTGCACGTCGTTATAATAACCGTGGTTTACCGCTTTTAGATCTTATTGAAGAAGGTAACTTAGGTTTGATCCGCGCGGTTGAAAAGTTCGATCCTGAGCGAGGCTTCAGATTTTCGACTTATGCAACTTGGTGGATACGTCAAACCATTGAACGTGCCATTATGAATCAAACCCGCACCATTCGATTACCTATTCATGTAGTGAAAGAGTTGAATATTTATTTGCGTACGGCGCGTGAACTAGTACAAAAGCTGGACCACGAACCTACCGCTGAAGATATTGCCTTTGAGCTTGATGTACCGGTAGAAGATGTCAGTAAAATGCTACGTTTAAATGAACGCATTGCTTCAGTTGACTCACCATTTGGTGGCGATGGTGAAAAAGTTTTATTAGATGTTATTCCTGATGAAAAAGCCGGTGGTCCAGAAACGAAGTTACAAACGCATGATATTAAGCATAGTATTGTTGATTGGTTAAATGAGCTGAACTCTAAACAGCGTGAAGTATTAGCAAGACGCTTTGGTTTGCTTGGCTATGAAGCGGCAACATTAGAAGATGTTGGTGTTGAAATCGGTTTAACCCGTGAACGTGTGCGCCAAATCCAAGTTGAAGCGTTAAAACGATTACGTGATATTCTTAGTCAGCAGAATCTATCTATAGAAGCACTATTTCAGGTTTAAAAAGCAGCTATAGTATCTTTAACAAAATCAGTTAGTAAAGAAAAAACCAGCAAATGCTGGTTTTTTCTTTACTGTTATTTTTCTACAGTAGCTCTTTAAATTTATATAATAAATCTAGCGCCATTTTAGGGCTTAGATCATTCACCTCTATTGCACTTAACTCATCAATGACAGGATGATTCGTTTCCATCAACGATAATTGTTCAAAAGCTTGAGGCTCATTATTCATGATTGAAGGTGCTTGCATACTTTCAAGTTCATGTAAGCGTTGCTTGGCTCGTTGAATAACGCTCTTTGGTACACCGGCAAGCTGGGCAACTTGTAAACCAAAACTTTTACTTGCCGCTCCCTCTTGTACCGTGTGCATAAAGACTATACTGTCACCATGTTCAACGGCATCAAGGTGAACATTCGCTAATGTATCAATTTGCTCAGCCAATAATGTAAGTTCAAAATAATGACTCGCAAAAAGCGTAAAGGCTTTGGTTTTTATCGCTAACATTTCAGCACAAGCCCATGCTAGAGATAAACCGTCATAGGTACTGGTGCCTCGGCCAATTTCATCTAACAAGACTAAACTTTTGTTGGTGGCATTATGCAAAATATTTGCCGTTTCAGTCATTTCAACCATAAAGGTTGAACGACCACTGGCCAAATCATCAGAAGCGCCAATGCGGGTGAAAATTCTATCCACCATACCTATTTGGGCAGCACTTGCCGGTACATAGCAACCAATATGGGCAAGTAATACAATTAAGGCCGTTTGGCGCATATAAGTTGATTTACCGCCCATATTAGGGCCGGTAATAATTAACATTTTTCGACTATCGGTTAATACCACCGGATTGGCAATAAAAGGCTCAGATGTCATTTGTTCAACAACAGCATGACGACCAGCTTCGATATT
This sequence comes from Colwellia sp. M166, assembly GCF_024585285.1. NCBI lineage: Bacteria > Pseudomonadati > Pseudomonadota > Gammaproteobacteria > Alteromonadales > Colwelliaceae > Colwellia > Colwellia sp. M166. The sequence continues at coordinate 1,168,626 of NZ_CP040755.1, read as the reverse complement.
AATACCGCTCGCCTCTTGTAACAGCGGTTTAATATAATTTAACGTATCGGCACGTTCTGCAAAGGTATTAAGTACATCAACTTCAGAGAGTGCTTGTGCCAGTAACTGTAATTTTTCTAGCTCAGGCAATATCTGGTCAAACAATGCTTCGTACAAACGCTTCTCAAGTGCGAGAAACTTACTTTGGGCAGATAATACTTTTTCTTCGTGTTGTTTTAACTCATTGGTAATGAAGCGTTCATTATTTTTTAAGGTTTGGCGACGAATGTAATCATCGGGTACATCCATCGCAGAGGTGCGACTCATCTCAATGAAGAAACCGTGTACTTTATTGTAACCGACTTTCAGAGATTGAATGCCGGTTCGAGCTTTTTCACGGGCTTCTAATTGCGCGAGAAATTCTGTTGCACCATCGCTTAAATCACGCAGTATGTCTAATTCTTCATTATAACCCGGCGCAATAACACCTCCGTCACGGATCAATACCGGTGGGTTTTCGACAATGGCACTTTCTAATAATGCCTGAGTCGTCGGTAATGGCTGACACTGGCTGATTAACGTGGCTAAGTGTACTTGTGTGCAACTTGCCATTAATGTTTGTAGCTCAGGTAAAGCCATTAAGGCATTTCGTAAGCGAGCAAAATCTCGCGGACGGGCAGAACGCAAAGCAATACGGGCAACAATTCGCTCAATATCACCAAACTGTTTTAAATTGCTATTCAGTTCAAACGATAAGTCTTGCTGTAATATTTCTTCAATGGCATTTTGGCGATTATTTAACGTGTTAATATCGCGTAAGGGAAAATGCAGCCAACGTTTTAATAGTCTTGAGCCCATTGGTGTTGCGGCTTTATCTAGAATAGCAGCGAGGGTATTTTCGCTGCCACCTTGTAGGTTTTGTGTTAATTCTAAATTGCGGCGGGTAGCGGCGTCGAGGATCACGGCACTTGATGCACTTTCGCCAATAATTGCTCTGATATGTGGTAATGCCGTGCGTTGGCTATCTTTGACATATTGAAATAAACAACCAGCTGCAGCAATACCTAACGGTTTATCTTCAACGCCAAAGCCAGATAATGACTGAGTGCCAAACTGCTTATTAAGTAAAACTTTGCTGGTTTCTAAATCAAACTCCCAATCAGGACGTCGGCGTAAACCTTTATGGCCAGTGATAATATTATTAGCTGCTAATGATTCTGGGTATAATAATTCTGCTGGTGATAAACGTTGCAACTCAGCTTGTACTTGTTCTTCTGTTCGTGGCTCTACCAACACAAAGCGGCCACTGGTCATATCTAAATAAGCTAGGCCAAAACCTTGTGTTGTTTGATGTACAGCAACAATTAAATTATCTTTTCTGTCGGTCAATAGCGCTTCATCACTGACCGTACCAGGCGTAACTACGCGCACGACTTTGCGCTCAACAGGGCCTTTACTGGTCGCTGGATCACCTATTTGTTCACAGATAGCGACAGACTCGCCTAGTTGAACTAACTTAGCTAGGTAACCTTCAACTGCATGATAAGGAACCCCAGCCATTGGAATTGCATTACCGCCGGTTTTTCCTCGAGCAGTTAATGATATATCAAGTAAATCGGATGCTTTTTTCGCATCATCAAAGAATAATTCATAAAAATCCCCCATACGATAAAAAATTAGAATATGTGGAAACTCTGCCTTTATAGTCAGGTATTGACGCATCATCGGGGTGTGAGTTGAAAGGTCTTGCGTTATTGTTGTCATTGAAATGCCGGAACTCAAAAATTTATGAAAAGATTAATTACCTAGATTATGCCACAAGGCACATTATCAAATCTTTCTATTTTTAATAAAATGTTCAACAAGTTAGCCGAATAAAAACTACTGTATAATAACTGTAAATTGCTTAAGTAACTTTTTTTTCAAGAATCATGAAAAGTTACTAACTAATAATAAGTTGTTATTTTTCAATACTTAAAAAGTATCATCTGTTATATTTTTATGCGATTATAAAATAAATTAATAAAAAACTTGATACTGTACGACCATACAGTATACTTGCTTCATTAAAACGAGTTAAGCACCTAAATCATCGTGGAGCATTTTATGAACGATAACAAAGAAAAAGCATTATCAGCTGCCTTAAGCCAAATCGAACGTCAATTCGGTAAAGGTTCAATTATGAAGTTAGGTGATAATCGCAGCATGGATGTTGAAACTATTTCAACGGGTTCATTAGGTTTAGATATCGCACTGGGTGCTGGTGGTTTGCCGCTTGGACGTGTTGTCGAAATTTACGGTCCAGAATCAAGTGGTAAAACCACATTAACACTGGAAGTTATTGCAGAAGCACAGCGCAATGGTAAGGTTTGTGCCTTTGTTGATGCTGAGCATGCTCTCGACCCAATTTATGCTGAAAAACTCGGTGTAAATATTAATGAGTTATTAGTTTCTCAGCCTGATACCGGTGAGCAAGCGCTTGAGATTTGTGACATGTTAACACGCTCAGGTGCTATCGATATTATCGTTGTTGACTCGGTTGCTGCTTTAACACCAAAAGCTGAAATTGAAGGCGATATGGGCGACTCACATATGGGTTTACAAGCTCGTATGCTTTCACAAGCGATGCGTAAGTTAACGGGTAACCTTAAACAATCGAACACGATGATTATTTTCATTAACCAAATTCGTATGAAAATTGGTGTTATGTTTGGTTCACCAGAAACTACCACCGGTGGTAATGCGTTAAAATTCTACGCCTCTGTACGTTTAGATATTCGCCGTATTGGTGCGGTTAAAAATGGTGATGAAATAGTCGGTAACGAAACCCGTGTTAAAGTGGTTAAGAACAAAATTGCGCCACCATTTAAACAAGTTGAATTTCAAATTTTGTATGGCGAAGGTATTAACAGCTTAGGTGAGTTGGTTGACTTAGGTGTTAAGCATGAAATGGTTGAAAAAGCGGGTGCTTGGTATAGCTATAAAGGCGATAAAATTGGCCAAGGTAAAGCAAATGCTGCTAAGCATTTGAAAGAAAACCCTGAAATAGCCAAAGAGATCGATACGCGCTTACGTGAGTTATTATTATCAAAAAATAAAGTGGTTGAAGTAACAGATAAAGTTGAAGCACCAGCTAAATAAATAGACTAGCGTTTGTTTATAATGAAGCCACTGTAAAGTGGCTTTTTTTATTGGAGTTTTTCAATAAACAATCTTGTGAGAGTTTAAATGAGTCGAGTTTTTAAAGTCTATTTAACTTGCTATGATGGCTGGAGGCTAAATTCGGCTTTTAATATGATAATTCTAAGGTTTTTCATTGTTAAACAATCATTCTCATTTTTCCTTACTCGAACTTTACCTTAGCCAAGCTGATAACTTTTCTTGGGTTATTGCCACTATAGTAAATAAAGCCGGCTCAAGTTACCGCTCTCCTGGTGCGATCATGCTAATTAATAGCTTAGGGCAAACGCATGGTTTAGTCAGCGGTGGTTGTTTAGAAGCTAATATCGTTTTACATGCTAAAAAGGTCTTTGATAATCAGCAAGCACATTATGTTGAATATGATATGCGTGAAGACGATGGTTACGCAGCAGAGCTAGGGGTTGGCTGTAAAGGTAAAATTGGCGTTTTACTACAATTTATCACTGCAGAGCATCAAACCTTATTATTAAGCCTTTATCAGCGCATGAAAAAGGGACAAGTGAGTTATCTACAACAAACATTTTCATCTCCGGAGCCGCAGTCGTTAAATGAACTCAGTTTATTTGGTTGTGAAGGTGAGTTGTTAATAACTACTGATAAAAACAATACTCAAAGTAAAAATACAGCACTAAGTCAAATGATAAAGCAGGGCGATACCCATGCTAATTTCTTAATGGTGAGAACTGAACTTTCACTGACAAAAATCTCTGCGCCAATAAATTTGTGGGTTTTTGGTGGTGGTTTAGATGCTGCACCATTAGTGTCAATGGCAGCCCAAATGGGCTGGCGAGTTACTGTCGTCGATCACCGCTCTAGTTATGCTCGGCAAAGTGTATTTAGGCATGCCAGTCATATTATTCGCGTTCACCCTGATAACTTTGCACAACAAGGGTTATTTCAGCAAATGGATGCCGCGGTTTTAATGACCCATAATTTAAACTTAGATGCTGCTTGGTTGAGATTACTGCATGAAACGAATGTTGCAAAATATATTGGTTTATTAGGACCGCTTGAACGACGTGGTAATGTTGAGGCTTTAAGTCATATTCAAGATAGCGCTTGGTTACTGCAACAGGTGAATGGTCCTGTTGGTTTTGATATTGGTGGTGAGTTACCAGAATCGATTGCTTTGTCTATTTTGGCGCAATGTCATAGTGTTTTACATCATCGTAGCGGTTTAGCATTATCAGGTAAATTCATTAACAGTTGAGCTAATGTGTAAAGAGCAAATTGTTCGACTTAGTCCTTTAGTCTAGTTTGAGTTTATTATCATTGCAGTTTTCTATGATATGGTTACCTTGTTAAGGTTAACCAACGAGCAAAAACATCGTTGGGACAAATTAAAAGATCATTAATCTAAATGTTAGGTTAGAAAATAAAATGACATCAAATACTAAGCTCATCATTGCTGATGACCATCCACTTTTTAGGCAAGCACTGGCACTAATGCTTAAATCTAGTTTTGTTTGCTCTTCTCTACTTGAAGCAGAAACCATACCCGAATTAGAAGAGCAGTTAGCCACTACTACTGATATTGACCTGATCTTACTCGATCTTGATATTCCTGGAGCTCAAGGTTTTAATACCTTAGGTCGAATTCGTCAACTTTATCCAGAAATTGGTGTGGTGATTATTTCAGGTTTTGAAGAGCTTGATACCATTCGCAAAGCCATGAGTTTAGGCGCAGCCGGTTTTATTCCAAAATCGACCCCTGTGCCTGAAATGATTAAAGCGATTAATGACGTTATTCAAGGTAAATTATGGACGCCTCATGGTGATTATAATCCTGATGAACAAGTGACGGAGCAGCAAGATAAACTCGCTTCGTTGACCCCACAACAGCACAAAATATTGCTGATGTTTGCCGAAGGCTTACTTAACAAGCAAATTGCTTATGAACTGGGGTTGTCAGAGTCAACCATTAAAAGTCATGCCAGTACCATCTTTTTAAAACTTGGGGTGAAAAGTCGTACACAAGCAGTGATTTTATTAAATGAACGCCAGCAAGCGAACGCATCTTTTACTTAATATCAGCCTAAGGCCGTTGCCCTTGTCTTACTTTATTTTCTTACTTTATGGTTTTATTTTAAGACAATGGGATAAAAAGCTGCGCTAAGCAGCACAGCTTTTATTAAATTAGCTCACCGGTGATTATTTTACTGTATCGTTTAAAGCCTCATACCACCTGACTTCCTCTAAACCAGTTTTGTGTACGGTTAATAATATAAACTAAAGACAACATAACCGGAACTTCCACCAAGACACCAACCACGGTTGCGAGTGCAGCGCCTGAGTGTAAGCCAAAAAGCGATATTGCTACTGCAACAGCCAACTCAAAGAAGTTAGACGTACTTATCAAACATGCAGGTGCTGCGATGTTATGTGGTAGCTTCATCCATTTAGCGGCAACGTAGGCAATCATAAAAATAGCATAGGTTTGGATCATCAGAGGAATAGCAATTAAGCCAATGGTTTCTGGCTCAGATATAATGGTATTTGCTTGAAAGCCAAACAATAGCACTACGGTTGCTAACAAGCCAATAACCGAGCAAGGTTTTAACCGTGATAATAAATGCTTTAATGACGGTTGACCATGACGGTTATTCAGTATTTTTCGAGTTAATATGCCGGCAATGAGTGGCAGTAATACGTAGAGTAGTACTGATATTAATAAAGTTTCCCATGGTACTTGTATGTTACTAACACCCAGTAAAAATGCAGATATTGGCGCAAAAGCGAAAATCATGATCACGTCATTTACCGACACTTGCACTAAGGTATAGTTTGGATCGCCTTTAGTTAACTGTGACCAAACAAATACCATTGCTGTACAAGGGGCTACACCCAGTAGAATCATACCTGCAATGTATTCTTGTGCTGATGCGGGGTCAACTAAATCAGCAAAAATAAAATTAAAAAATAACCAACCTAAACCGGCCATGGTAAAAGGTTTAATCAACCAATTGATAACAATGGTCAGCACTAACCCCCGAGGGTTTTTACCAACATCTTTTATTGCTGAAAAATCGATTTGCACCATCATCGGATAAATCATCACCCAGATAAACACCGCAACAACAATATTAACGTGCGCAACTTCAAAACCTGCTATTGCTTGAAATGCCTCAGGTTGCCATAAACCTAAAACCACACCAAGGGCTATGCTCAAGCCAACCCAAACTGATAAATAACGCTCGAAAATACCCATAGTTAAATCCTGTTTATCCATTAAATAATTATTTGCAGAAACTCGTACAATGAACTCTTTTTTGCATGCCAGCTAAATGTTCAACATCATTACTGAACAAAATAACGAGTTCGGTGTATAATAAATATTATATATATGTTTTTTCATATGTATAGTTTTAATCATTAGAAACCTGAAAACACTATAGTTAATGCAAGTTGTTTATATTGAGGTCGTTTAGTTTACGCAATAAGCAGGACGATCAGCCGTTATAAACCAAGATGCTTATCAATTTGTTTATAACGGCTTAGAAAAATAGGGGGTGTGGTGAAGTTAACATTCTCTAAATAGTGGAACCCTAAGAAAAGTCGTATGTTCTGAGCATAAATTAATAAATGAGGTTGCCGCGAATCGGGTAGTTTTCTTGGTTACGAACAAAGTTTAAACCTCTTACAATAACAGCTAATTCAGGACGTAAAAATGGCGTGTTAGAAATATTAATGGCCTGTAAAAGACCTTGTTCATTGATCACAAACAGTCCTGGTTCGGCGAAGTTATGCTCAGTTTCTTGTTCAGAACGTGGTGTTGAAATATAAAGTCCTAATTGCTGCATTTGCTGCTCGGTTAAACCGTAAGCAATAGGATAGGTTATTGTTAGCTGGTCCATACTCTCTTCAAGTTGTGCTTTCGAGTCAGCTGAAATAGCGGATACGCTGATACCGATAGCTTTTAATGCTGCTTGATGTGTTTCGAGTAAATTTAAATAGCGCAGACACAATGGACAATGCTTACCTCTATACACCACTAGCATTTGCCAATCAGCATCGCCGTGTGCTTTGCCCATATTCGTGATGGTGCCATCAAGTTGCGTTGCTTCAATGGTTGGAAACGCTTTTCCTGCTGTTAGTTTTATTGCTTGTATCATAGTGCTCTCTAATAATTTTTGGCTTTGCTTGTTTTGAATGAACGTATAGTGCAATAACGGTGTATAAGGTAATACATCCTAAATTACACCGTTTATGGCGTTTAGTTTATTGATAAAAATTCAGCTTAATATGTAAAGTAGAGTAACGGTTATTTCTTTGCAAAAGCGTTAAATAGTGCACTGAGTGAAATTAATAAAACACTCACAGCAACAACGCCTGGCCATTGGTACATTGCGAATGCTTTTACGCCGATCACGGAGCCCAATGCACCGCCGATATAGTAGCCCAACATGTAAATTCCGTTTATACGGCTTTGTGCGCTTGGGTCAATACTGAATACACGTACCTGATTAGCTACTTGTGCACTAAAAATGGCAAAGTCGATTAAAATAATACCCACAATTAATGCTATTAGGTTGCCAGAAAACACGCCTGTAATTGTGAAACCAATAGCCGCTAGCGCCAATACCATCATAACTAACTTTTTAGATCCTAACGAATTGACCCACTTACCTGAAGATTTGGCACCAATAACGCCAGCTAAGGCAATAATTCCAAATAAACCCGCTTGCTCTGCATTGTAATTAAAGGGAGCATCGCTGATATAAATAGCCAGTGTTGCCCAAAGTACATTGAAGGAGGCGAACCAACATGCACCTGTCAGGGTGAATATTTTTAATGATTTATGTTTCGAAAATAAACTCAAAGTACTTTTAAGTAAGGGCAAGTAACGTAAATTAGTTTGTGGTTTATTGGTCGGTAAAAATATAGACAGTAAGATACCAAATACAACCGCTAAACCGGCAGACATAATAAACACACTACGCCAGCTAAAGTTTTCAGCCATAAATCCACTGACAGTTCTTGATAGTAAAATGCCCACCGTTAAGCCCATCATTAAGGTACCAAGCGTTGCACCTTTTTTGTCGGCAGAGACCATTGAAGCGGCAAATGGAATTAACTGTTGGGTGATATTGGCACTGACACCAATTAAAAATACCGCCACGAGTAATGTCGGCAAGTTTGGTGCTATAACGGCAGCGCTGCAAGCGACAATTAACAAGCCAGACAAAATGTTAATTAAACGTCGACGAGGAATTGAATCTCCTAAAGGCGAAATAAATAACAACGCAAAAGCATAACCCAGTTGCGTTAAGGCTGGGATACTACCGAGTTGCCAATCCGTTAAGCGAAATTCATGGGCAATTAACGGTAAAATCGGTTGGCTGTAATATAGGTTAGCTACTGTTGCCGTTATTGCCGTTGTCATCAGCAATAAAATAAAACGACTTAATGGCTGGTTGTGCTCTGACACATTCATTTCTTTATCTTAGTAAAATAAATCATCTTTGAATGATAGGGTTTATTGATGTATAACAAAAATAATAATATTTTATTGAATCTATATAAAATACGTATAAATGAGTTTTTAATACCGAATGAAGGTTTTAAAACCATTTAAAAGCCGACATTAAACACAGCTAGGCATGAGCAAGTTATGGATATAAAAATATTAAAAAGCTTTATTACAGTCGCTAAATATAAAAGTTTTTCAGCGGCAGCGCGCGAGTTACATACCGTACAACCCGCGGTTAGCCGTCATATTTCGGCATTAGAGAATGAACTTGGCGTGAATTTGTTTAACCGTAACTCTCGAGAGGTAAGCATTACCGAGGCGGGCGAGCAATTATTAAAAGATGCTACGGCCATTTTATCTCTAACAGAGCATGCAAAAACACAAGTTAAACTTGCACATAATGGCCAAGTGGGGACTCTTAATATTGCTTATTTAGGCTCTGCCTGTTTATCGTTTATGGCGACTCTCGTTCATGCTTATCGCTCACAATTTCCGCAAGTGCATATCACCTTGTTTGAAATGACAGTAACCGAGCAGATTGAGGCTTTGACAGATGAGCGAATAGATGTTGCTTTTTCAAGGCCTTTACAGAATTCAATTAGTGACGAGTTTATTAGCCATAATATTTATATTGATAAACTCGTGGCCATTGTTAATACAAATCATCAGCTGGCAGATAAACAAACCATCAACTTAGCTCAGCTGAAAGACGAGCATTTTATACTGTTTAAGCGTGATGAGGCACTTGGGCTATTTGATGAAATCATCATACGGTGCAAACAAGCGGGTTTTTCGCCCAATATCATTAGCCAGCCGAGGCACATGCAAACATTAGTGACCGAAGTTGCTGCCGGTTTAGGTGTGGCTATCGGGCCTTACTGTATACGAAAATTATATAGCGAGGGCTGTCATTTTATGACTTTAGACCATGTTGATACGCAAATACCATTGCAGATTCAATATAAAAAGCACAATCATAGTGCGACAGTGCGAGCGTTTGCTGAGATTGCTTTAATGGCTACCAATGAAATACAGCACGATATGGCTAATTGAGCCACCTCAAGGTACTGTTATTAATTTTAATCAGCGCTATGAAAACTAATAAATTAATGGGCAAGTTATCTAAGCACAAGTAAAGTTACATTAACGTCAGCATTTTTCGCTATCCTATACGTCGTCAGTGCCTACTATCTTGCTATAGCTTAAAGTTATCAGGAATATAGTTTCTTTCGAGTTCTTTGGTGAGTAAAGAGCTCATCAGTGCTCGTAAAGATATCGGTTTAACTATTTTTCTTAGATAACCAATGTCGGCTTGTTGCGCCTGTGCTAAAACGCTTTCGTCGGTTGTGGCGGTGATTAAAATAGCCGGTAAAGGATAGTGGCTTTTGGCCCGCAAATATTTGATCAACTCGATACCATTGAAGTTCGCGATATCATGACGTTCGCTATTATTTTGCATCGGTTTGAAAGCCTGCTCGGTAGGCTGTACGTTGGTAGTATTTTCTGTGGCTAATTGATAATCAACTAAAACAATATCGATCGCTTCTTCGTGCTGTAGATAAATCTCAATGGCTTGTTCAGCACTGATAGCACTGTAAACCTTACATTTCCATGCTGACAATAAGTCATTCATTCCTGACAACACAGCAGCTTCATTATCAATACATAAAACACTAACGCCTTGTAAAGTGGTGCTTGCGCGTATTGGTTTAGCTTGTTGTCGTGGCGGTGCTGCTACTATTGGAACGCTGACGCTAAATAGACAGCCATGACCCGCTTTTGATGTTAAGCCCAGCTCATGATGTAAAATTTCAGCTAAACTTTGCGCAATATTCAAACCTAAGCCTAGCCCCTTAGGACCAACTAACTTTGTTGATAATTGCGTGAATTGTTCAAACACTTGTTGTTGTTTGTCTTCAGGTATACCAGGTCCGTTATCTAAAACTTGTAGGCAAAGATAGTTGCCTTGACGACGACAACCGAGCAGTACTTTTCCGTTGTTAGCATAGCGAAAGGCATTACTGAGAAAATTTTGAATAATGCGTGATAAGAGAGTGAAATCACTTCTGATATATAAGTTGCTAGAACAGCAATGAAAATCAATATGATAATCTTTGGTCAGTGCTGAGAACTCCGAATGCAGCATAGAAAACAGCCGTTCAACAGTAAAGGTCGACAAATCAGGGCTAATATTACCACTCTCAATACGTGCTATTTCATTTAAATCTAATAATAAATTATTAGCAATTTCCAGTGAAGTATCAATTTTTTTGATTTGCTCTCGTTCTTGTTTTGATACTTTAGAACTTAAACTGACCGCGGAAGAGAATAAGCGAGCGGCAGATAATGGCTGTAATAAATCATGGCTACAAGCCCGTAAATACTGGCTTTTTTTCAAGTGTGCCTGTTCTGCTTTTAACTGTGCATTGGCTAAGTCTTGGTTCGCTTTTTCCAGTTCAACGTTTGCTTGTTCTAGTTCTTTTGTTCGTGTTAACACTCGACTCTCAAGGTCAGTGTTTTCTTCTTTTAGGTATTTTTCTGCTCGACGATATTCGGTAATATCGGAAAAAATCATCACAAAGCCGCCACCAGGGATCGGGTTACCTTCAATGTTAATAATTTTACCATTTGAGAGTTTTCGTTCTGACTTATGTTTGCTGCCTGCTCGAATATATTGTAAACGCTTTTGTACCTGTGATTCGATGTCGTGTACATAACGTTTTTGATTATTAAGATTATATCGAATGAGTTGGCTAATAGGGCAGCCAATATAAATAAAGTCTTGTGGGTAATTAAAAATATCTAAGTACTGTTTATTCCAAGCAACTAAGTTTAAATTACCGTCAATAACCGAAATACCTTCGCTGGTGTTCTCAATTGCGCCTTGTAAAACCGAGCGACTAAATTCTAATTGTTGGGTCGAGTTGTCTTCGACAATTTTAACCACTTGATCAAAGGCGATATCACGTCCACCAACGGCAAATGAAATAACCAGTTTTGCTGAAGCTGAGCCCATCACACTGGCAAGAGTATGTTCAGCATGAAATATTAACGCTTCATTATAGCTTTTTTGTTTTTTATTTTTGTGTACGGAATTAAATGCTTCAAAACACTCTGCAGCTTTTTCTTGGCCAATAAAGCGCGCAACTAAATATTCTAACTCTCGAATGTCAATTCTTGGTTGTTTAGGTAAATGGGATTGCGGGCGTTTGTCTTGTTTGTAGAAAAATTTACTTTGCATTTCCTCGCGTATGCTTTGTCGAGTGAACAAAGAAACGATTACCAGCACGACTATGTTAATAAATAGGCCAAATAGCGTCATAACCGTAGTGGCGGCAAATGTTGAATTTGCTAATGGATGAGCATAAAAGCCTAATTGAGGTAATAAGTTAAATAAAATCCAAATAGAAAAACCACTGGTTATACCCCAAAGTACGCCTTTTTGTGTTGCTCGTCGCCAGAAAAAAGCCGCAACTAATGCCGGACCAATTTGGGCGATTGCGCCAAAAGCCACTTCACCCAAAGAAGAAAGCGTATCCGGTGGCGATAATAACAACATGCCGTAACTTAAGGTAATTACGGTGATGACTAAGGCTTTACGAATACGTAATAAACGAGATTGAAAGTGTAGAAAGTCATGTTGTTTTTGTGGTGATAACTTAAACATGAGCGGAAATACAATTTCGTTACTTAGCATCGTGCTTAGGGCAATTGTTGAAACAATTACCATCGAGCTTGCGGCAGAAACCGCGCCGAGAAAAGCAAATAATGACAACCACACTTGGCCATTGTAAGCAGGTAAAAATAAAACATAAGCGTCAGGCTCTAGAGATTGACCATAATTTAGTGTCCCGGCAAGTCCTATTGGGCCGGCAAAAAAAGCAAATACCAGAATATAAGCTGGCAGCCACCAACGGGCTAAATTACTATTTTTTTGCTCTTTAATTTCAACAAACATTACTTGAAATTGGCGAGGTAAGCAAAGGCAGGCTGACATCACAATAATGAGCAAACCAACCATGTTTATGAGATTGCTGCTCTCAAATTGCTGACTAAATGAAACATGACTTTGTGATAATCGCCAAATTTCGGCGGGGGAATCATAGATAAAAAATGAGACAAAAATGCCGACCATTAAAAAGGCAATAAGTTTGACAGCTGACTCGAACGCGATGGCGATCATCACCCCAGGATGTCGTTCGGTAACATCAATGGTTCTAATACCAAAAATAATAGTAAAACCAGCAAGAATAGTGCTGACAATCAAGCCTAATTGCCAAACCGGAAAGTCTTGATTTTGTTGTAATATTTTGTAGGAGTAAACAATAGCTTTGAGCTGTAGAGCGATATAGGGCAGGGTGCCAATAAGCGCTACCACCGTAACAATAAAGGCTAAGCTTTGCGACTTTCCAAAACGCGCAGAAAGTAAATCGGCAATAGACGTGATTTTGAGCTTTAAACAGGTTTTGATCATCCGTTGGATAAACGGCCAAGCAAAAACAAACAGTAATATCGGGCCTAAATACACCGAAATGTAGGTAAATGAGCCCTTAGCTGCTTGTGCCGAGGTGCCTAAAAATCCCCATGACGTACAGTAAACCCCAAGTGAAAGGGCATAGATAACGGCATGCTGTTTCTCAACTAATTTATGACGATATTTACCACCTAAATAAGCAATAAGAAAGAGTAAAATTATGTAGCCAATACTGACACTTACCAGTAACCAATTAGAAAACATATTACCCTTGCAACTACGCCAATTTCATTCACTTTAACCTGAATTAATTCAGGTTAAAACTGCTATTTTTCTTCATCTTAGCGCTTGCCATTTTTCGTCACAAGTCAAACAACATAGCACTAGACTAAAGGACTAAGTGGAAGGTGCTAAGCCTTATTTCCAATTGTTGATTTTTTCGACGTGTCTAATATTGAACGAACAAAAAATACAAGGGGGATTAGCTAGATGTTTAACTCAAACTATAAAAAATTATTACTCGCATCTTCGTTTATGGCGGCAACAAGTTCTGCAATTGCTGGTTATGAAATTGACGTAACAGACAATGATAAATTAACTTTTGGCGGTTATATCAAAATTGATGCTCGCTATGTTGATGGTGATGTTGCCTATAAAGATTTCTGGATCGGTGATGGTGCCGCGCTTTCGCAAGATGCCTCACAATTTAAGATTTTTGCTAATGAAACACGCTTTAACACTAAATATGTTCATGGCGACGTCATGGGCTTTATTGAAATGGATTTTTGGGGCGGTGGTGGTAATGAAATAGTGTCTAACTCAGCAAATCCTCGTATTCGTCATGCCTTCGTTAAATACAAAGATTTAACCGTCGGTCAAACATGGTCCACTTTTATGAATACCAGTGCTATTCCTGAGTCAGCAGATTTTGCTGGTGCGACAACCGGCTTAGTTTTTATTCGTCAAGGTCAAGTACGTTATAACGTTGGCGATTTTCAAGTGTCGTTAGAAAACCCTGAAAGTTGGGGCGGCGATACTGCAAATGATAGCGTGCCTGACGTTATTGCACGATATAACTTTAAAGGTGACTGGGGCAGTGTGTCTGTATCGGGTTTAGCTCGACAGTTAAATACCACATTAGGTAACAGTGAATCGGCATTTGGCGCTTCAGTTGCTGGTCGCATTAAAACGGGCGACAAAGATGATATTCGCTTTCAATTCCATCAGGGGGAATTAGGCCGTTATGTTGGTGTTGCGGCAGTAAAAGATCTTTATGATGAAGAAGTTGAAGATGTCACCTCAGTGCTAGTAGCTTACCGTCACTTTTGGAATGAAACACTACGTTCAACGGTATTGTACGGCAAAGTTGAAGGTGATGTTTCTGACCGAGAACGTACACAATGGGGAGTTAATTTATTTCAAGACTTAACCAAAGAACTCGCTGTTGGTATCGAAGTGGGTAACTTTTCCATTGATGAGTTAGATAAAGACTCTAACTATGTGCAAGCAACTATGCGATACATGCTGTAATTTTTTATCCCGTTCTACTGCTTGAAGCTCACGTAACTTTCCTAATCGTTGTTACGTTTTGGGAGGGGGCTTGCCCCCTCTCTTTTTTGAAGCGTTAGTCGCAATAGAATTTTATTCCCCCACTTGAATTTAGGAGGTTGAGTATGACTGCGTCGATACTCAATATAGAGCAAATATCGCTCGCGTTTGGCGGTGTTAAAGCCTTAACCGATGTTAGCTTTTCAGTAAAAAAAGGCTCAGTGTTTTCTATTATCGGGCCCAATGGTGCGGGCAAAACCTCAATGCTTAATTGCATTTCTGGCCGTTATCAACCGAACAGTGGCAATATCAGCTTTGATGGTAAGAACGTCACGGGTTTACGTCCCAATGACCGAGCAGATCTTGGTATGGGCCGTACTTTTCAAAATTTAGCTTTGTTTGGCCATATGTCAGTGCTCGATAATATTATGGTTGGACGTCATCATCTACTAAAAAATAACTGGCTTACCGGGCCATTATATTGGGCATCTGGCGCACAAAAAGAAGAACTAGAACATCGTCGAAAAGTGGAAGAAGTTATTGACTTTTTAGAAATTTCCCATATTCGAAAATCTATCGCCGGTACCTTATCTTATGGTCTGCGCAAACGTGTCGAACTAGCACGGGCAATGGCATTAAACCCTAAGTTAATTCTTCTTGATGAACCTATGGCCGGAATGAACTTAGAAGAGAAAGAGGATATGGCGAGATATATTCTTGATTTAAATGAAGAGTTTGGTATTACCGTAGTCATGATTGAGCATGATATGGGTGTGGTCATGGATATTTCTCATGAAGTGATGGTACTCGATTTTGGTAGAAAACTGATTTGTGGTTTACCTGAAGAAGTGATGGCTGATCCTTATGTTAAGCGAGCTTATTTAGGGCTTGAAGAAGGCGAAGAGGATGAGGAAGCTTCAGTAGAGCAACAAACTAAGTCAGAGGAGGTAAGCTAATGGTTGCCATGGCCCAAACGAATAAAGACTTTGAAATGGGAGCGTTGAACACTTTCCCGAAAATTTTACAACACAACGCAAATAATTGGCCAAATGATATTGCGATGCGCGAAAAAGAATTTGGCATTTGGAACGAGTTTACTTGGACTGACTATAACGATCGAGTGAAATGGTTGAGCCTAGGGCTCTTGGATATGGGCGTTAGCCAAGGTGATGCTATTGCCTTACTCGGTGATAATCGCCCAGAATGGATTTGGGGCGAAGTGGCCGCCCATGCAATGCGTTGTTATTCCATTGGTATCTATCAAGACTCTATGCATGAAGAAGTTGTTTATTTGCTTGAGAGTAGTGGAGCAACGGTTGTTGTTGCAGAAAACGAAGAGCAATGCGACAAGCTACTTGAACTGGCTAATGATATTCCAAACGTTAAGTTTATTGTTTATTGTGATCCAAGAGGCATGCGTAAATATTCAGATGCGAGATTGGTTGATATTAATGCGGTTTATCAATTAGGTCAGAAGATAGACAAAGAAAATCCACAACGTTATAAACAACTAACTGAAGCAACAACGCCCGGAGATATCTCGATTTATTGTACGACTTCAGGAACAACATCTAAGCCTAAAATTGCCCTACTAAATGGTGGCGATTTTGTTAAGCACTGTAGTTCATACCTCAGAGCCGATCCCAGAGAGCCCGGTGATAACTATGTTTCTGTCCTGCCATTGCCTTGGATCATGGAGCAGGTGTACGCGTTAGGGCAAGCCCTAATTGCCCGTCAAATTGTCAATTTTGTTGAAGAACAAGAAACCCTAATGTCAGATTTACGTGAAATAGGGCCAAGTTTTGTGCTATTGGCACCACGTGTTTGGGAAGGTATTTTAGCTGATGTGCAAGCACGAATGATGGACTCAACGCCACTGAAACGCAAACTCTACAATTATGCCATGACACTTGCTGAAAAAAACCAAGCACAAGGTAAAAAATCATGGTTTGCTGAAGTGTTATTAATGAAAGCGTTACGAGATCGTCTCGGCTTTTCATTTTTAAAATCAGCAGCTACAGGTGGTGCGGCAATGGGCCCAGATACCTTTAAATTTTTCCAAACCATTGGTGTACCTTTACGTCAACTGTATGGTCAAACAGAAATGTGTGGCGCTTATACTATTCACCATGAAGATGATGTTGATTATGACAGTGTCGGTGTTGCCTTTGATAGTGCTGAAATTAAGGTGATTAATACCGATGAAGCTGGCGTAGGCGAGATTATTGCTCGAACGGTTGGTATGTTTACCGGCTACTTAAATAATCAGCAAGCCTATGACGACGATGTTATTGATGGCTGGATGCAAACTGGTGATGCCGGTTACTTTAAACCCTCAGGACACTTAGTGGTTATTGATCGCATTAAAGATCTTGCTTGTACCAGTAATGGCGCCCAGTACTCACCACAATATATTGAAAATAAACTTAAATTTTCATCTTTTATTGGTGAAGCGGTGATTTTAGGTAAAGACAAACCTTACTTGTCGGCGATTATTTGTATTCGTTTTAGCATTGTCGCTAAGTGGGCTGAACAAAGTGGTTATGCTTTTACTAACTATACCAACTTGTCTACGTTACCAGAGGTTTATGCCAAGCTCGCGGAAGAAATATCACGAGTTAATGAGTCATTACCTGAGTCGCAAAAAATTCATAAATTCTTACTGCTTTATAAAGAGTTAGATGCTGATGATGGCGAACTAACTCGTACGCGTAAAGTACGTCGTGGTGTTATTGCTGATAAATATGGCGACATTATTTCAGCTATTTATGACAACAAAGATGTGGTTGATATTGATACCACGGTTGTTTTCCAAGATGGCACCAAAACCCGTATTCAAACCCAGCTTAAAGTAACGTCACTTATTGCTAACGAGCAATCGAGTAAAGCCGCTATTGAACAAGCAAATATAGAACGGAGAGCATCATGAATTTTGAGCTATTAACGCAACTAATTATTAATGGGCTTATTGTTGGCTTATTGTACGGCGTAGTCGGCATGTGTTTTGTCTTAGTTTATAAATCTACCCAAATTGTAAACTTTGCTCAAGGTGAGTTTCTCTTGATTGGTGCCTGGGTATGTTGGGCATTATTAATTTATTTAGAGCTGCCCTTTATTGTCGGGTTTCTACTGACCATGGCCTTTATGGCGGTATTCGGCGTTATGCTGCAAATGATTGTCTTACGGCCGATGATTGGTGAGCCTATTATATCGGTGATTATGGTGACTATCGGTCTATCGATATTTTTCCAAGCGCTGATGAAATGGATATTTGGTGTTTCAGCACAAAGTTTTCCAAAAGTGTTTGAAATTGAAAGTATTGAAATCTTAGGTTTGCATATTGAAACGGCGTACTTAATGAGTACGGTGATAGCCCTGATTATTATGGTGGCATTCTACCTGTTCTTTAAACACTCAAAGTATGGTTTAGCGATGCGAGCTACCGCTTTTGATCAGCAAATAGCCCAAAGTTTGGGCATATCCGTTAAGCAAGTATTTGCCATGAGCTGGGGTATCGCTGCCACGGTTTCAGCAACAGCCGGTGTGGTTATTGCCATGGTTAGTGGGGTATCAAACTCATTATCTATGATTGGCATTAAAGTGTTCCCGGCGGTTATTCTCGGCGGTTTAGATTCCATTATCGGCGCTATTGTTGGTGGCTTAATTATTGGCGTACTAGAAAATGTCGCTGAATTTTTTGACAGCCAATACCTTCATATCGGCAACATGTATGACATAGCCCCGTTTTACGTTTTACTTATTATTCTTTGGTTCAAACCGTATGGTTTATTTGGCACCAAAGATATTGAACGAATTTAACCTTTCGCCATTGTAATGAAAATATTGTAGTCAATATATAGCGTGCTACTCACAACGCCGTAGCGCCGATTTACAGCGAATAACATCGAGTTTTTAGGAGTTAATTATGTCGAGTTTAACGATGCGACCGTGCGGCGATTTCCGCACGAGCTATAAACAAGATAACACCATTTTTGAAACCAGAACCATCAGAAATATGGCGATTCTTGCTATCGCATTCTTATGTGCAGCACCTTATTTGGTCGATGCTTATTACTTAACGTTATTTATTCAAATATCGTATTTAGGTATAGCAGCCTTAGGTTTAAATATTTTAGTTGGCTATACCGGGCAAATATCCTTGGGTCACGGGGCGTTCTTCGGTTTTGGTGCTTTTGCTTCAGCCTGGATGAATGTTTCATTTGGTATACCGGTAGTATTCTGTATTCCACTGGCAGGGTTTTTAACCATGGGCGTTGGCATGGTGTTTGGCTTACCTGCATCACGTATTAAGGGCTTGTATTTAGCGATAGCGACATTAGCGGCGCAATTTATTCTAGAAGACTTTTTTGCTCGTGCTGATTGGTTCTCTGGTGGCTCAGCGGGCTCATCAGCAGATCCTATTAGCCTGTTTGGTTTTGCTTTCGACACGGATGAAAGCTTCTTTTATGTTGCATTGTTTGCCTTAGTATTTATGTATATCTGGGGTTGTAACTTAATGCGTAGCCGTGAAGGTAGAGCATTTATCGCGGTGCGAGATCATTACCTTTCAGCTGAAATTATGGGCATTAAATTAAACAAATACCGTTTATTGTCGTTCGGTGTTTCGTCTTTTTATGCTGGTATTGGTGGTGCTTTATATGCTCACTATTTAGGTTACGTTTCTGCCGAAGGCTTCACACTTTTCATGTCGATTCAATTTCTCGCCATGATCATTATTGGTGGCTTAGGCTCAGTCAAAGGTACCTTGATGGGCGTAGTGTTTATGGTGTTTTTACCTGAAGTGCTTGAAGGCGGTGTCGGCTTAATGAAAATGACCGAGTGGGGCAATATTCCTATGGTGGTTGATGGTCTAGCTTACATTAAAGAAATGGCGATAGGTTTAGTCATTATTTTATTTCTAATCTTCGAACCAGAAGGTATGGCGCATCGTTGGGCACAAATTAAAAATTATTGGAAATTCTATCCATTTTCATACTAATTTACTGAAATTAAACAATATATAAATATAAACAGATAATAATTATTACAACAAATCATTGGCAATATAGCCATTAAAAGAAGAAGGAAATAGTCATGCAACATAAAGCAAAATTAAGTTCTCTATTCGTATGCTGTGCTTTGGGGATGAGCACTCAGCTATTAGCACAAGATAGTGTGTTTGTCGGGCATTTGGCCGATATGTCAGGACCCACAGCCTTTGTTGGTAAAAACTATGCTGATGGCGTACGAGATTCACTCGCTTATATTAATGCTAACGGTGGTATCAAAGGCACAACGTTAGAATATGAAACAATTGACTATGCCTATAAAGTTCCACAAGCCATCGCATCATATAAAAAATGGCATTCACGTAAAAAGATGGTCGCGATGCAAGGTTGGGGCACCGCTGATACTGAAGCGCTTATTTCATTTGTTGCAAAGGACAAAGTACCGGTTTTTTCTGCATCATATTCAGGGCATTTAACGGATCCAACGGGCAAGAATCCACACACCAAAAAGCCAGCGCCATATAATTTCTTTTATGGTGCATCATACTCAGACGCTTGTCGTGGTTTAGTGCAATGGGCGGCGCAAGATTGGCAAGATAAAGGCGGTAAAGGTAAACCTAAATTTACCCATATCGGTGCCAATCACCCATTTCCTAATGCCCCGAAAGAAGCCTGTGCGGAATATGCCACAGAGTTAGGTTTTGAGGTACAACCCGCGGTGGTTGTTTCAATGAAACCAGGTGATTTTAAAGCACAATGTTTAAGCTTGAAAAGTTCAGGTTCAAATTATGGTTATATCGGTAACTTAGGTGGCTCGGTATTATCACTCGTGAAATCATGTAATACCGTCGGCACTGATATTCAATTTATGTCAAACATTTGGGGCGGCGATAAGAAAATATTTAGCGCGGCAGGCGAAGGCATAAAAGATTATGTTTTCCCAACCATGACACCGTTTTGGACTGATGATGTACCGGGTATGAAGTTGGTACGCGAAATTTCTAAGCAATCGGATGAGTCAGGTACAGAAGTACGTGTACATCACTATATTCGAGGTGTCTGCTCTACTTTCTTCATGAAAGAAGCCATGGAGTGGGCAAAAGACAACGGTGGTATTACCGGTGAGAACATCAAAAAAGGCATGTATGCTTATAAAGACTGGGTGCCAAAAGGGCTTGAGGGGGTTTGTTTAGCGGCCAACTGGAGTAATGACGATCATCGTGGTATTAACCAAGTCAACATCTATAAAGGTAACTATAACGGTGGCGATATTGCCGTTGAGAAAGTGTCACAAGTAACCTTGAAACGTCGCGATGACTGGTTAGGTTATTAATACTAACTCGTAAAATGACAAGTTACTGGGTAAAAAATGCTTTGCTCAGTAACCTTTTAGTGATTAATAAATTTAGTCGTAAAGCATAATTTATCCGGAGTATGTATGTCACAAGCAGCGATAAAACTACAAACTGCATCACCAATATTAACAGTAAACAATATTGAAGTCGTTTATGACGAAGTCATACAGGTACTTCGTGGCGTTAGTTTAGATGTCCCAGAAGGCGAAGTTGTCACCTTATTAGGGCCTAATGGTGCGGGCAAATCGACGACGCTAAAAGCAATTTCAGGCTTATTGAAAACTGAAAATGGCGAAGTTACTAAAGGTGATATTACCTTTATGGGTGAACGTATCGATAGTAAAAATGCCGAAGATGTTGTTCGTAGTGGGCTTTTTCAGGTCATGGAAGGTCGCCGAATTATCGAAGATATGACCTCATTAGAAAACTTAAAGTTGGGGGCTTATACCCGTAAAGACTCGCAAATAAATCAAGATATAGAAATGGTTTATCACTACTTTCCGCGTTTAAAAGAACGTACAGGTTTAGCCGGTTATTTGTCAGGTGGA
The DNA here is from genome assembly GCF_024585285.1 of Colwellia sp. M166. NCBI lineage: Bacteria > Pseudomonadati > Pseudomonadota > Gammaproteobacteria > Alteromonadales > Colwelliaceae > Colwellia > Colwellia sp. M166. Next base: position 1,147,042 of record NZ_CP040755.1, on the reverse strand, counting down.
GAGCAGCAAATGCTTGCTATTGGTCGAGCACTAATGGCACGACCTAAAATGATTTGTTTAGATGAACCGTCAATGGGGTTGTCACCGTTATTGGTTAAAGAGGTTTTTGGTATTATTAAAAAAATCAATCAAGATCAGGGTATTACCATGCTGTTGGTTGAGCAAAATGCTAACTATGCTTTAAGAGCTGCAAATTACGGCTACATTATGGAGTCGGGTAAGGTGGTGCTTGATGGCACACAAGAGCAGTTACTGAATAACGAAGATGTGAAAGAGTTTTACCTTGGTGGCGGTAATGAAGAACGTAAAAGCTTTAAAGGTTTGAAGTCTTATAAGCGTCGTAAGCGTTGGTTGTAAGCGCTTCAAGTTATGTAATTCAGCACTAATATTTATCTTTTCAGCGTGTTTCTGCCGACGAGATATTATCAGGTAGGTATTGAGCGCCATATGAATAGCCTTTGTTAGGGCTATTTACTGATTTTACCCCTTATTAATTAAAATCAATCATCAGCAATTTTCAACACAAATTTGAGCTATTATGACGACATATTATCAGCCAGACGAACATCAACTTTGCCAAGACCGAGAGCAGTCATTGTTTTCTCGATTACCGACATTTATTGCTAATGCGCAGCGCCATAGCCCTTATTATCAAAAGCTACTTGCCAATATTAATGCCAGCACAATTAACTCAAGAGTTGAGCTTGCACAATTGCCTATCACGCGAAAATCAGATCTCATTGCTTTGCAAAAGCGTCAACCACCATTGGCCGGTATCAATACCAGTAATGGGCAGGTTAGCCGAATTTTTCAATCGCCGGGACCGATTTATGATCCGGAAAGTTGCCAAGATGATTGGTGGCGTATGGGGCAAGCTTTTTATGCTGCCGGCTTTGTCGCTGGAGATTTAGTGCAAAACTGCTTATCGTATCATTTAACCCCCGGTGGTTTTATTCTTGACTCTGGCGCACGAGCCTGTGGTTGTATTGTTATTCCAGCCGGGCCCGGACAAACTGAGCAGCAACTTGATATAATTGAAGATCTAAAACCTCAAGGCTATTGTGGTACACCATCGTTTTTAAATATATTAATCAATAAAGCAAAGGCGCAAAATCGCGACATTAGCAGCCTTAAAAAGGCGTTAGTGACGGGCGAAGCTTTACCAAAAGCTTTACGTGATGAGTTTACTCAGGCCGGAATTAATGTCTTACAAGCTTATGCCAGTGCCGATGTTGGTTTGATTGGCTATGAAAGTGTCGCGGATGAAGGATTAATTATTTCAGAAAACATTATTGTTGAAATTGTCCGACCCGGCAGCCTAGAGCCTGTAGCAGATGGCGAAATAGGTGAGGTAGTAGTAACCAGCTTTAATGCAGATTATCCTTTAATTCGCTTTGCGACCGGGGATTTATCTGCACTTAAGCCAGGGCAAAGTGCTTGTGGTCGCAGCAATATGCGTATTAAGGGCTGGTTAGGGCGCGCAGATCAGACGACAAAAGTAAAAGGTATGTTTGTGCATCCTGAGCAAATTGAACGGGTTCGTTTAAGCACGAATTATTGCCCGAAAGTACGTTTAACGGTTACTCAGCAAGACCATCAAGATAAAATGCACTTACAGTGTGAGTTTGATGATAACAACCTTGTTGATACTGAATTATTACTCAGCCAACTTAGCAATGACTTAAAAAAATTAACAAAGCTTAATGGTAGTGTTGAACTTGTGGCTTTAGATAGCTTACCTGATGATGGTAAAGTTATTGATGATAAACGAGTTGTTGTATAATTATTGCTAAGCTATACCTTAGCAATGGCATAATGAGCCACCAATATATAATAGGAGTTATCCGTGAACAACATTGCTTTTCAAGACTGTTATCCAGAGGAACTTAGCCATTGTTATGGTTGTGGTAAAAATAATCATGATGGTCATCAACTAAAAAGTTATTGGCATACCGAGCAAGGAAAACTGAGTGAACAAGTGGCTGAACAAACTATTGCTCACTTTATGCCTGAGCCTTGTCATACCGCTATTCCTGGTTTTGTTTACGGTGGTTTAATTGCGTCATTAATTGATTGCCATGGTACGGGTAGCGCTGCTGCTATGGCCTATCGTCAAGCCGAACGTGCTATGGGCACCTTGCCTGCATTACGTTTTGTAACGGCAGCATTAAATGTTAGTTACTTAGCTCCAACTCCGATGGGCGTTGAACTGGAACTTATCGGTCGCTTTATTGAAGTTAAAGCTAAAAAAGTGGTGGTAGAGATAATCGTATCGGCAAACAAGGTTGTTTGCGCTAAAGGCACGGTTGTGGCAGTGAAAATGCCCGACTCTATGAGCCCGACCTAGCAGCCAATCCGATTGTATCATGGCTATAATATGCTGATAAAATAAATATCACCTGTCTGAGATCAAAGTAAAATCTTAAGGATACTGTAACACTAGCTTTAAAGTGCAATTGAGTTATTAAACGTGCAGTTATAAAGAGGTTACATGTGGTATTTATATTTAGGTTATATTCTCGCACAGTCATATGCCGTCATTGAAAAACTGATCTTTTCCAGTATTACGCCTTTAGCGATGTTTTTTTCGGTAGTGGTGTTTTTTATTTGGTCGACATTTCCCGTTGCTGGTTATTTGTTGGCAAAAATATGCCGAGCGCCAGGGCATTTAAATAACAAGGTGTTGTTAGGCTGTGGCTTTGTGCTAGGTTTTGTGGAAAATATTTTATTTCACTTTAATTTATTAACTTATGGTCAGGAAACCTTAGGGACATTTATTGTTTTTTGTTTGTCTTTTATCTTGGCTTATATCTCGTTCAACAAATCATATCAGCCGGCGTAGTTGACAGCTTGAACTGATGTTGTCAGCTGTTAACTGGCCACTGTTTGGGTATTTATCCGCACTTATATAGTTTTTGTATAGTTTTATGGAGTTACTTTTTAACCCCATATCACTTCTTAGCGTGTTTCATTTCTTCTTGAGTTTGCTCGACGACCTCGGCAAGCATGTTAATGACTTTATGTACGCTGCTTGGCAGTTGGTCAAGGTCAATAGCATCAATTAAGTTTTTTACTTCTAAACCGAGCTCAGTATCGCCTTCAATTTGTAATCGACGTTGGAAAAATAGGGTGTCGGGATCTTGTTTACGACCGGCAATTAACAGTAAATCGTCACCTGAAGCTTTAAAGCTAACATCTTCTTGTATTGCTTGGCTTGGCGCGGCCATAACCAAGCTATTGTTTTGAAAGCTTAACCACCAATGTAGATCAATATCGGTAATCGATATTTTCAGCCATTTCTCAGTTAAAAACTCAAAATCGCCATCGTTAATTGCTTCTTTAAATACTGAGTGTAAAGCAGGGATAAGCAGTGATTTTTGGGCGAAAAAGGGCACAAAGCGTAAACTTGGTTTTAAAATTTTTGGCACAAATGACAAGGCATGCTGACGTACGCTAAAAGGAATACTTTGTAAGCTTAATTGGCTGTTTAGTCGGTTACTGAGTTGGCTGGTCACTGTTTGGTCCATTTTTATATCACGCTATAGCTGGCAGATGCCAGACGACATATATAAAACAGTAGCACAGGCCTAGCAATGGTTTTATGAAGTAGATCAAAGTTGAACTAAGGGATTGTTGATTTTTCATTATCGAGATGAAATAAAAACTTTATCAACGCTAAGTTAGTTATTTTATATCAAATAATGTTTTACTCAAGCTAGGTAAACTGCCCCGCATAGTTAATTTAGGTTGGGATGTTATGGAACTTTTGTGTCCTGCAGGCAATTTACCTGCACTTAAAACAGCGATTGATAACGGTGCTGACGCGGTCTACATCGGGATGAAAGATGATACCAATGCTCGTCACTTTGCCGGTCTTAATTTTAATGATGGCAAACTTGCTAAAGCGGCTGATTATGTTCATCAACATGGTAAAAAGCTGCACGTAGCAATTAATACTTTTGCCCATCCAGGTGGCGAAGACCGTTGGCGAAAAGCGGTAGATAATGCTGTCGCTATTGGCTGTGATGCCCTGATCATTGCCGATTTAGGCATTTTAGATTATGCCGCAACAAAATATCCGGATGTTGAGCGCCATGTCTCTGTGCAAGCATCAACCACAAATTTAGAAGCGATTAAGTTCTTCAAAAATAACTTTGCTGTTGAGCGTGTAGTGTTGCCACGAGTTTTATCGGTACAACAAGTGCGTCAATTGGCAAAAAACAGTCCGGTTAAGCTGGAAGTATTTGCTTTTGGTAGCTTATGTATTATGTCAGAAGGGCGCTGCTACCTTTCATCTTACATGACAGGGGAGTCGCCTAATACTGCTGGTGCTTGTTCACCAGCAAAATATGTGCGTTGGCAAGAAACCGATAAAGGCTTAGAAAGTCGCTTGAATAATGTTTTGATTGACCGCTATCAAAGTGATGAAAATGCTGGCTATCCCACCCTATGTAAAGGTCGTTTTGAGGTTGATGATAATGTTTATCATGCTTTAGAAGAGCCAACTAGCTTAAATACCTTAGAGTTGATCCCCGAGTTAGTCAAAATGGGCATAGCATCAGTGAAAATTGAAGGCCGTCAACGTAGTCCTGCTTATGTAGAGCAAGTTGCGAAAACATGGCGTATGGCGCTTGACCGATTTGCCCAAAGCCCAGAGCAATATCAAGTAGAAGCGTCGTGGATGAATACCTTAGCCAACTTATCTGAAGGTAGCCAAACCACCTTAGGTGCTTACCACCGTAAGTGGCAATAACCACTGTAAAGCTAACAAGTGTTAGTTCGACATTTTGTTATCAACAATAAAAGCCATGACTAAAGTTTAGCGGGTGAAAGTGAGTGTGCGACTTGTTAACCGGTCTTTGGCAAATAATGATTGGAAGTATTTATGAAATTATCTCTTGGTCCGAGCTTGTTTTTTTGGCCAAAAAACGATGTTGAAGCGTATTATCAGCAAGCATTAACCAGTAAAGCCGATATTATCTATTTAGGTGAAACCGTGTGTTCAAAGCGCCGAGAGTTACGCGCGAAAGACTGGATAAATCTAGCGAAAGAGCTTGCTAGTGATAGTGACAAGCAAATCGTAATTTCAACCATGACCTTGTTGGAGTCACCAGCAGAAATTCAAACGTTACGGCGCTTATGTGCTAATGGTGAATTATTGATTGAAGCTAATGACTTAAGTGCCGTGCAAATGATGCATGAACAGCAACTGCCCTTCGTGGCTGGACCGGCGATTAATTGCTACAACATGGCAACCTTGAAAGTATTGCTTAAACAAGGCATGAGTCGCTGGGTCATGCCAGTCGAACTTTCGGGGGATTGGTTAAAAACCTTATTGCAGCAAGCAGAACAAGAAAACATCCGTGACCAGTTTGAATGTGAAGTCTTTGCTTGGGGTTATATGCCATTGGCGTACTCTGCTCGCTGTTTTACTGCTCGTTCAGAAGATCGACCTAAAGATGATTGCCAGTACTGTTGTATTAAGTATCCACAAGGGCGAAAAGTGAATAGCCGTGAAGGCGAGCGAGTATTTATTTTAAATGGTATTCAAACCATGTCAGGTTATCAATATAACTTAGTGAATGAAGTGCCTGAAATGGCAAGTATCGGTGTTGATATTGCGCGTATTAGCGCTGATAGTGAGCAAGCTTTTACTATGCTTGACCGATTCGGTAAACAGTTAGTACAAGCCGAAAAATATCCGTTAGACGGGGTTGAAGAGTGTAATGGCTATTGGCATAAAATTGCTGGTATGTCAGTCGCTTAAGGCATAACTAAGCAGAGCTCGGGATAAGCTTAGTCGTAATGCTATGACTTTTTCTTATATCCATTATTCCGTGCTCAGGTTAACTATTATTAACCTCGAATTCATCTTAACTAAAAGGTCATTAAATGTATCAACTGAACGCTGAAGAGTTTAATCCAGAAGAATTTTTAACAAAATATTGGCAGAAAAAACCGCTGGTTATTCGCCAAGGCTTTAAAAACTTTCAAGATCCGATCAGTGCCGATGAGATTGCAGGCTTGGCATGTGAAGAAGAAGTTGAGTCGCGTTTAGTTTATAAGGAAGGAGAGCAATGGCAAGCGCAGTTTGGCCCGTTCGACTCTTATCAACATTTAGGTGATAAGAATTGGTCGTTAGTGGTACAAGCCCTTGATCATTGGTCGGAAGAGGCGGCACAAATGATCGAGCCATTTCGCTTTATTCCGCAGTGGCGTTTAGATGATTTGATGGTGAGTTTTGCAACCCCTGGCGGCGGCGTTGGCCCTCATATTGACTGGTATGATGTTTTTATTTGCCAAGGCTCTGGTAAACGTCATTGGCGTGTGGGTGATAAAGGACAGCATCGAGAGTATACCGCCCATCCTGCTTTGTTGCATGTTGAAGCTTTTAAAGCGATTATTGATGTTGAATTAGCACCAGGAGATATTTTATATATTCCACCAGGATTTCCGCATGAAGGTATTACCTTAGAAACCAGTTTAAGTTTCTCGGTTGGTTTTCGTGCCCAGTCTGCGGTAAGTTTATTGAGTGGCTTGGCTGATCATTTAATTGATCATGAGCAAGGTGGCGAGTTAATTTCTGATCCTGAGCGCGAAATAAGCCAATATAGCGGCGCAATAAATCATGCTGACTTTGCCATGATAAAACAACAAATTACATCATTAACTCAAGATAACGATATGTTGGGTGATTTTATCGGCAGTTTTTATACCCAAGCCAAGCATGAACTTGATTTGCAAGCTCATAATGAACTGATTGAAACCGAGCATGTTATCTTCGCGATGACTGAGCACAACTTAATGCGCTTAGGCGGGCTGAGAGCCTTTTATTTTCCAGAAACCTTATTACAAGGGCTTTGTTATATTAATGGCAGCGCGGCGAAATTTCCGGCGGCTATTGCGCCAATAGTACAGTTAATGTGTGATCAAGTGGTTGTTAGCACTGAGCAGTTAAAACCTTGGCTAAAAAATCGTGATTTTATCGATTTCATTGCTCAGCAAGTTACCGCAGGATATTGGTATTTTTCTGACTCATGAGTGTTATAGCCTTGCTAAAGCTGTTTAAATGGCGATAATAGCGTCGCCTTTATTCCATTCGCTATTAACGACAATACTGACTATGCGCCTCGATAAATTTATTTGTAAAAGCACCGAACTTACCCGCAGCGAAGCTAAAAAGCTGCTTAAAATTGGCAAAGTCACGGTTAATGACCTAATAGTGAAAGATCCTGCAACCCAAGTGCATGAAAATAACTGTATTTGTATTGAAGGCCAAGCGCTAACCGCACGCAGCTCTCGCTATATTATTCTGCATAAGCCAGTAGATACCATTTGTTCAAATGTTGATGAAATTTATCCATCGTTATTACACTTGCTTGATGTCGATAGAGCTTTTGATATGCATATTGCCGGACGTTTAGATGCCGATACTACCGGCTTAGTGTTAATAACCGATGATGGTCGTTGGTCACATAACATTATTTCACCGAAAAAACAGTGTGAAAAAGTTTATCGTGTCTGGTTACGTGATGCATTAAAAGCTGATACCGCAGAAAAATTTATTCATGGCGTACAGCTACAAGGTGAAGAGGGCTTAACTCGCCCCGCAAAGTTGCTGCAAGTTGCAGATCGAGAAGTGCTATTAACCATAACGGAAGGTAAGTATCATCAAGTCAAACGTATGTTTGCCGCCGTTGGTAATAAAGTTGTTGGTTTGCATCGTGAGCAAATTGGTCCGATAAAATTAGCCAATTTACCGCTAGGTGAATGGCGTTACTTAACTCAAGTTGAGGTTGATGCTTTTTTATAAATATCAAGTGTGGATATTCATAAATAGTGAGAACTCTTGTTACAGGTTTTCTGGACTGTAAGGATAAATAGAGTAAAAAAGCGTGTTTTAATGGCCCTTACTGGTATCAAACATCAATATTGCGCGTGACTCTAGATGAGTTGTTATTGAATAGCGATATTGGCATCAGCGCTAATTTAGAGTGAGTGTTCGTTTAAATCTTGATGTCTCTGAAGCGCACTAAGTGATGGTTAATATTTCAAACGTTAATGACCACATGGCAAAGCGGACTGTTTAAGATAAATTTTATAGATTAGGAGGACAACAAAACTTAATTAATATGTTAGATTTTCTCATCGTGTGACGCATTTCTCATTATTTTTAACGATCCACATAAGCTAAGACTTTGAAGTGTCAATTCGTTAGCGCCTTTAAAATAAATAACTAAACTTTTTACCACAACTGCCGATTTAATAAACAGTGAGTCATTGTTTTAAGCATCTGCAAGGGAAAGGTTAATGGACGTTTTAACTGAGTTATTACCATCAAGTTATACTGCAAAAGCTGAACCTTCAGCAAAAGACAGTCGGCAGCGGCAATCACAAGCAAAAAAGTCCCAAGCAAAGAACGCCACTAAAAAGCCTCACTCTGAAGACCAACAAATGGCTTTGAACAATAATGACTTAAAAACAGGGCCAGATAATGAGCGCCGTGCAGGTGACGATCGGCGTCTGCAGAGTATGAAGCGTGGCCGTTGGTTAGAATCTCGTGATAAAAAAGATAGAAGAACAGCGACAACGGACTTATCTCTTAAAGTTTGATTACTACTAAGTTGCTAAAATATTTATTCGGCTGTGCTGGTGATCGCTAATATTTTTGGCATGTTGTTATATTTACTTAATATGAACTTTATTTGACCTGAGGACTTCAATTCCATAATGATATTATTAATGCGTTTTACTTGCATTCTTTTCATGCTGGGAGAAAAAGCACAGCGAATTTTATTATCATTTAAGCTTATTACTGCATCTGATGGTTCTTTTAAAAAATATGATGCTTCAATTTCTGGAATAATAAAACCAGCAATTCTGTTTTTACGATACTTTTTATAGCTATCACCCGGAGATAAGCTAGTAACGGGATGGATATTTTTATTATTGATAAAAGTAACTAATTCCGGATAGATATATCCCAGCGACGTGCCGATTTTTAGTTTTTTATGCTTAGCCAAATCAGTTAAAGTGGTCATACCGAGATTATTTATTAGAATATCTGGGTTGTTATAAAGCACAGCACTCCACTGCAAATCACCGCGTTTGTACCATTGCTTGTTGGCAACACAATGCATATCAATAATATTTTTGATTAAAGATTGTTCTACTCTTTTGCGCGGAATAGGTAGCATTTCAAGCTTAGCGTCGAGTTTATCGGCGATGGCATGGGTTATATCAAATAAAATACCGCTGGTTGGGCGGCCATTAATATCGAAAAATAGCTGTGGGGCAATATTTTGGCTGTAATATGAAGTACGAAGAACTTGTTGTCCTGCAGCTGAAAAGCTTAACGTGAATGATATTGTTAACATAAATATAAAAACGTAAAATTTCATCAGCTCGCTTACCTCACCACTTTCTATTCTGTGCGTTATACCTTGGTGCTCATATCTTGATGATTGTACCTAAGTGATATTATATCGGCATTAAGCTTTGACCATAGCAGCAATGAGCATGGTTAATAACGCTCATTGCTCTGAGCTTATTGCTTTTGATTAAACTGTTCTAGTTGCTCAGCTGTTGCTGGTAACTGGTGTTTTTCTTTCCATTCGCTATAGGGCATGCCGTAAACCTGTGCGCGGGCATCGTCGATATTAACAGTTACCTCTAGTTTTTCAGCTTCTGCGACGGTCCACTTTGACAAACAGTTGCGACAAAAGCCGGCAAGATTCATTAGTTCGATGTTTTGTACATCTTTTCGATTGTCTAAATGCGCCAGTAAACGACGAAATACTGCCGCTTGAATTTCAATTTCTTTATCCATAATGTTCTCCAATTATCTCTTGTTGAAAAATATGACTTGTGACTATCTTAGCCGATAATTTTATTCTGATGTTAAATCTGGTTTTGTGTAAGGTCGAATTTGCACTATCATGCCCATATAGGGATGATCGAAATAATGCACTTCTCCACTGATCACTCGTCGGTCTTGTTTAAAGCGAATAGCCTTTGCTTGTGTTGGTATCGCATTTACCATATCTGTTGCCGTATTTTGTCCTGTTGAACTTGCTAATTGTGCCGTGGCAAGTTCTGATAAATTTTTATCTAAAATATTAAAGTCAGCAGTAATAAATAAATAATGTTTTAAATGAATATTAAAAAAACCATCAATAAACCACGGTTGAACTGGCGGAAGTGGTGGGGTTGCTTGTGTTGTTGTCGTGATATTCTCACCGGCAAATTTTAACGACAAGTCTTCATGGTCAAGCTGTGTTAGCAGTTCATCAGTGTTGTCATTGACTTGTGATACTTGGCTAATAATTTTTTCTAAACGGGCTTTTTTGGCGGCTTGTAATTGTTCAGCTTGATTACTTTTAACTTGCTCAAGGTCAGCAGCAATATTTTCAGTTAAAGCAGATATTGTTGAAGTTTCAGCACCTGTTTGTTCAAGCAATTGCGCTATTTGCTGGGTTTTTGTGTCATTGAAGCGGCTTAATTTCTTTTGGTGATCAACCGCGAAATTTTCACCGGCATAGACTTTGACAGGAATAGACTGCTTTTTAGGTCGAGCAACTTGTCGCCAGCCCATATGTAATAAAGGGCGAAAGTTTTTGCTGTACTTTAAATCTTTGATGACATCATCAAGTTGTAAGGATTCTTTGCTCAGTAAATGGCTTTGGTTGCTGCTAGCATCTTCTGGCGCATCAATTAATAATGGCATTTTATCGACAGTAAAACTGTAGTAGTCAAAACTAGGATTATTTGCTTGGTAATCAGCAAAGTGCTGCTGATCAATACGGCATAATAATTTAGGCTCTACGTTTGCGCTATATTGAAATTTTAGCTGTTGAAATTCAGCGTCAGCGGCTGATACCAGTTGTTGTATTCTGGTATATTTTGCGGCTGATAATTGACTTGGTAATGGCACTGAATCTATATCAGCCATATTGCTTAAGTTATTGTTGTTGGTCGCATCACTATTTGAGTCTACGTTACTTAAAACCGAATTGCTTAAACTTTCGCTATTGGCTGCTTGGCGATTAATTTCTGTGACTGTGTTGTTATTACGGGCATTAAGTTTGTCTGTTGCCGCTGCATCGTCAAAGTGACTATCACCGGTTAAATCAGTGCTATTTGAGCCAGTAATATTGGCATCGACTGTCGTGTTTGATGTGTGGGTATCTACTAATTGTGCTATTTGCGTTAAGGTTTTTTGATGAAATAGTGCAGGCAGTTGTGCCTTGGTCTTAATTAAGTCTTGAGGATACTCAGGCGTCTCACAATTAGGCAATAACTGCTTTAAACTACGAATGTCAGGGTTTAAATAACGGGCGAGTAAGTCTTCCACGCGGCGATATTTAGGTAACTCACTGCTGTCTGGAAAACTTTCTGTTAACTGACTTTTATCACCTAATTGGCTAAAAAGGATAATTTCTACTTCAAACCATCGGTCGTTATTTTTTGATGTTGCTGCCTGTAACGCTAGTGGTAATGTTAAGGCGGCAGAGCATAAAAATAGTTGAGTTAATTTCATTCAGTTTCCAATTAAGGGTTATTTTAGCAAGCCATTCGCTTGTTTATAATAATAGCAAAAGTTGATCAATACATAAATTATCAAACATTTACCTTGCAGCATGAGTTAGCTTTATTAGATATTATGCCCGTAAATGATTGGCCAACTCGTTCAACATGGTGGTAACTAAAACAAAGCGAGATTTTGCATCATCAGTTGCTTGTTTAAATTTCAATTTGTTGGCCCCGTCCATTTTATAGATCTTTGGTTGTTGCTGTATCAAGCCTATGATGAACATGGCGTCTACTTTGGTATCACTACTAAATTCAATTGCGCCACCCGCCGGACCAACATCAATACGGGTAATACCAATTTTTTCCGCTTTAAGTTTAAGCTTAGCGATATGAATTAAATTTTTTGCTGATTGTGGTAATAGTCCAAAACGATCAATAAGCTCAACTTGTACGTCATCAAGCGCTTGCTTATTTTTACAGCTAGCGATGCGCTTATACAAGCTTAAGCGGATACTAACATCGAAAATATAATCATCAGGTAATAGAGCAGCGACCCGCAGATCGACTTCGGTTTGTGTTTTCATCACCTGCTCTAGCGATAGTTGCTTACCGTCTTTTAATGCGGCAACGGCGGCATCAAGCATTTCCATATAAAGACTAAAGCCGACTTGGCTCATTGAACCACTTTGATCTTCGCCTAATAATTCACCGGCCCCACGAATTTCTAAATCATGGGTTGCCAAGGTAAAGCCAGCGCCTAAGTCTTCTAATGATGCGATAGCTTCAAGACGTTTTTTCGCATCTTTGGTCATGCGTTTTTCATGCGGTGTTAACAAGTAAGCATAGGCTTGGTGATGCGAACGACCAACACGACCACGTAATTGATGTAATTGCGCTAAACCTAAATGATCTGCTCGGTCCATTATGATTGTATTGGCGCTAGGAACATCAATACCGGTTTCAATAATAGTAGTACAAACCAATACGTTGTAACGTTGGTGGTAAAAGTCACTCATAATACGTTCGAGATCGCGCTCACGCATTTGGCCATGAGCGGTCGTAATTTTTGCTTCCGGCAGTAATGCTTGAATATCTGCGGCAGTTTTATCTATGGTGTCGACATTGTTATGTAAGAAGTACACCTGACCGCCACGTAATATTTCTCTGAGAATTGATTCGCGAATTAAAGCATCGTCACGTTGGCGAACAAATGTTTTTACTGCTAAGCGCTTGGCTGGTGGTGTTGCTATAATAGATAAATCACGCATGCCGCCCATAGCCATATTTAAGGTTCGTGGAATTGGTGTGGCAGTCAAGGTTAAAATATCGACATTAGCCCGTAGTTGCTTAATTTTTTCTTTTTGTTTAACACCAAACCTGTGTTCTTCATCAACAACTAATAGTCCTAAATCTTTATATTTTATGCTGTTTTGTAAAAGTTTATGGGTGCCTATCAAAATGTCAATTTGGCCAGACTCAACATCTTTGATTATAGCATTTTGTTCTTTTGCGGTTTTAAAGCGCGACAGAACTTCAATGTTCACTGGCCAATTAGCGAAGCGGTCACGGAAGTTTTCGTAGTGCTGTTGAGCGAGTAAGGTAGTTGGCACTAATATCGCGACTTGTTTGCCGTCGTTTACTGCAACAAAGGCGGCACGCATGGCCACTTCTGTTTTACCAAATCCGACATCACCACAAACTAATCTATCCATAGCTTGTGGTGATAACATGTCGCTGATCACAGCATTGATCGCTTGCTCTTGATCTAAGGTTTCTTCAAAGCCAAAACTGTCAGCAAAAGCACGGTAATCAGCTTTGTCACGTTTAAAACTATAACCGTGATTACTGGCACGTTTAGCATAAATATCTAGTAGTTCAGCGGCAACATCACGTACTTTTTCTGCCGCCTTTTGCTTAGCTTTGCTCCAAGTATCGTTGCCAAGTTTATGCAAAGGTGCGTGATCTGCATCAGCGCCTGAATAGCGACTGATTAAATGTAATGAGGCTACGGGGACATATAATTTCGATTCGCCGGCATAACTGAGCATCAAAAATTCAGTGGTAATACCGCCATTTTCAATCGTCTGTAAGCCCATGTAACGACCTATGCCGTGTTCAATATGAACCACAGGTTGGCCGATACTGAGTTCGGCCAAGTTTTTAAATATTGCTTCATTTTGGGTGTCGAGTTGTTTATTACGGCGACGCGTTTGACGAACCCGGTCACCCAGCAATTCAGCTTCAGTTATTAAGGCTATGGCATTTTTTTTAGCACTGCCTTTCGCTTGAAAAATAAAGCCGGCACTTAAGGCGTTAACCGTGATACCTAGTAGGTCATCACTATTAACAAAGTCTTCAATACTGTCAAAAACATTAGGTTTAATTTGATTACGGTGCAGTAATTCTAAAACACTCTCTCGACGCCCTTGGCTCTCAGCAACAAATAACAATTTATTCGGTGTTTCTTTACTGGCAATAAAGTTATTAAGTAATTCAAATGGCTGCTTAAGTTTATGATCTATCGTTAGATCTGGTAGCGTATGGACATCAAATTGTACTTGCGAAGCTTTGACGTCGTCGTCATTAACTTCAGGCTTTAAATTGATGCGATCAAAGGGTTTTAATGCGCTGTACAGTTCTTCACTATTAAGAAATAACTGTTTAGGCGGTAGCAATGGTCGGGTTGGATCATAACGCCTATCTTCATAGCGGTACTCAATATCCGACCAGTAATGTGTTAAGGCTTTATCAATATCACCACTGATAATAACGAGCGTATTTGCTGAGAGGTAATCACATAAGGTATTGGTTTGTTTAAAAAATAATGGCAAATAGTATTCGATGCCAGCAGGCATAATGCCATTACTAACTTGATGGTAAATAGATTCTTTATCAATAACGCTGGTAAATTGCTCGCGATATTGACTGCGAAATAAGTTGGTGCCGTCAGTGTCGGTAGGAAACTCATGCGCAGGCAGTAGATCAATGCCAGATATTTTATCACTTGAGCGCTGGTTTTCTGGATCAAATAAGCGTATTTCATCAATTTCGTCATCAAAAAAGTCTAAACGAAACGGTGTTTTACTGCCCATAGGGAAAATATCAAGTATAGCGCCACGGGCTGAGAACTCACCGTGCTCCATGACTTGATCAACACAGCGGTAGCCGCTTGCTTCTAATTCTTGCCTAAGTTGATGTAAGTCTTTTTTATCACCTTTTTTGATGATTAAGCTATTGGCTTCTAAATATTGCTTAGGTGCCAGACGCTGCATTAAAGTTGAAATTGGCACAATAACAATGCCCTTGTCCATGCGTGATAACTGGTACAAGGTGGCTAAACGCTGTGAAATAATATCTTGGTGTGGTGAAAATGTATCATACGGTAAGGTTTCCCAATCTGGAAATAAACAAATGGGTAACTGTGCCTGTTGATTCAAACTCGCCAATTCTTGCTCTAAACGTAATGCCGAAGGCGTATCATGAGTGAGTAATAATATTGGCTGCTGTGTGGACAATGCACCATGAAAAATAGCAATACTTGCACTACTTCCAGGCAGATTTTGCCAGATTTTTCTGTCGGTACTTTTACCACGGTTTTTAGCTAATACTGGATTGAATAGACTAACATTTTTACTCATGACTGCTCTTATTGCTTTAATGCTAAATAACGATAGCCATAGTACAGCAAGCTGAAATTTTGCAGCTTGAAGTGATCCGGCTATATATCGACAGATTAACTGACGATTTCAGGATAATTTGTCGGTATCTTAACATGAGTTTTACCGGATCTTTAACCGCTAAATGTAAAGCCTTGAAGCTTTTGTGTTAAATAGCCTTGCGGCTAAAGATCTCATTATTTAAAGCGTGTATAATACTAGGTAATTGAAGCACTATTGTATTATAAATACTTAATGACATTAGGTATGGTAAAAACAATACTAACCAGCGAAGTTCGTTGGTTTTTTGGAGAAGTTTGTGACTAACAACGATGTTTTGCGTCGCCTGAGATATACCTTTAATTTTAATGATCAAAAGGTTATCGCTATTTTTGCTGCTGGCGATTTAACCGTGACGCGTGATCAAATCAGTAACTGGTTAAAAAAAGAAGAAGACCCTGCTTATGTCAATTGTCCTGATACGACTTGTGCGGCGTTTTTAAATGGCTTTATTAATGAACGTCGTGGTAAAAAAGAGGGCGAGCCTGTAAAAGCCGAAAAGCGTTTAAATAATAATCTTATTCTTACTAAGCTTAAAATTGCTTTTAATTTAAAAGCGGAAGATATTATTGAAATATTGGCGTTAGCCAATTTTAATTTAAATAAACCGGAATTAAGTGCTTTTTCTCGCAAGCCTGATCATAAAAACTATCGCGAATGTAAAGATCAAGTATTACGTAATTTTTTGCAGGGTATTGATAAAAAGTTTCATGTCCAACGTCGAGCTAAAGCGCAAGTAACAAGCCCTACAGTTGAAGAAAGTAAAGATAAATTAGAGCAGGTTTTAGCGGCTAAAAATTATAATTCAGCAAAAGCTAACGCCAGTAAAATTTATGTTAATCCGAATAAAACTAAAGTTGAACGTCAACCTGGTGAACGAAAAGTGTTAAAGCTTAAACCGAAAGATATTTGGGGTGAGTAACTAAGTAGCAGCTCAATTTCAGCTGAATCCGGCATCTTGAAGTGGCATGGATATATAATCTAAAAACTGACAATTATCGTTAAAGCAATAATTGTCAGTGTAATCGTCACTATAAATAATAAAGGAACTATTATGCCTAATCGAACGGAAGCCCCAGAAATAGTAGCGATACCTCGCTGGTTTAGATTCGCAGCCACTTTAGCTTTGTTATGGAATTTATTGGGTGTGATGGCGTTTATCGACCAGATGATGATGACATCAGCAACATTGGCTGAGTTACCACAATCTCAACAGGACTTATATGCTAGCGTGCCTTGGTGGGCAACGGCTGCTTTTGCTGTTGCGGTGTTTACTGGCACATTAGGCAGTTTAGCTTTACTAATGAAAAAGCCCATTTGCTATAAGTTATTTGTGCTGTCATTTGTTAGTGTTGTTGTACAAATGTTCCATTTATTTTTTATCAGTAACTCATATGAAGTTTACGGTCCAGCGGGCACAATAATGCCGATTATGGTACTGTTTATTGCCTTAGTATTAGTACGCTTTGCAGCTAAAGCTAATAATAATCACTGGTTTAGTGAGTCTTAATCTACGGATTGATACCTTTACCAATCTGTTTAAGAAAATACTCTGTTAGCCTTAACGTAAAGGTTTAATCAATAATGCAGCATACATGCCTTAACACTTGCCTTTTGGCAGCTTATGAATACCGTGATAACTGCACAACATTTGCTTGATATAGATATCATACTAGCTTGATAAATATTGTTTTTTCAAATCTCACTCAAATAACGCTAAGTGAGCACTTCTTAAGATGGAGTGAGATGGCTATAGATAGGCTTTTTTGTTGTTTTTATTAGAAAAACAACAAAAAACTTAATACTAGTGATACAATTTAACGCTTAACTTCCGCTCAATAACGCCTCGGTTTAATGAATAAATGCTAGTCAATTTGAAAGCTAAATTACTTGGTGCGATTTTATGTTCATTGGTCGCTATTATCGCAACAATTATTGCTGCTCGCTATCAAGCACCGGTTATGCTGTTTGCATTATTATTAGGCTTGATCTTGCATTCATTTTATCAACATAAAAATATTCAAGCAGGAGTTAACTACTGTTCAAAAGAGTTGTTGCGTTTTTGTGTCGGCTTACTTGGCGTACGTATTGCTTTTGCAGATATTGTTTCGCTTGGTATTACGCCGCCGCTAATTGTCATGGTAAGCATGTTGTTAACCATATTTTTTGGTGTCTTGTTTGCCCGTATTTTAGGTTTACCTAAGACTTTTGGTGTTTTATCTGGTGGTGCGGTTGCGGTGTGTGGTGTTTCGGCAGCAGCGGCAATATCAACGGTATTACCAAACGATAAATTTCAAGAAAAGTATTTTGCTTTAACGGTGATTGGCATTACCACTTTTAGTACCTTGTCGATGATATTTTATCCTATTGTTGCAAGCTACTTAGGCTTTTCAGATGAATTGGCTGGGGTTTTTATTGGCGGTGCAATTCACGATGTTGCGCAAGTTATTGGCGCAGGTTATAGCGTTTCTCCAGAAGCAGGTGATGTAGCGACTTATATAAAACTGCTCAGAGTGGCTTTACTAATGCCGATTGTCATGATGGTGTTTTTTGCTTATAAAGAAAAAGATAGTGCAATGCCGGGCGGTGTTAGTGCTTTTATTCCCAGCTTTTTAATTATGTTTTTTGTCTTGGCATTTGTTAAAAATTTGGGCTTACTACCGCTTTGGCTGATTGAGATAATTCGTAGTATGTCGAGTAATTTATTGGTGGTGGCTATTGCTGCCATTGGAGTTAAAACCTCATTAAAACAAGTGGTTTCTGTTGGTTGGCGACCGGTATTGTTAATGGGCAGTGAAACTGTATTTTTAGCGACTTTGATTATCGCCGGTATTATCTGCTTTTATTAATGCTGCTTTCAGTTCGACTCGCTTTTATTTAAGCCCTGATACTTATTCAGTGACGGGCTTAATTTGAAAAGTTTGGTTTGAAGCTTAGTTGAAGATAGGTTAGAAAAACAAAAAACTTAATACTAGAGGCTGTTGAACTTTCGCGGTTAAATTTTGTTCAAGATAAAAATACTTTTAGCCGACTCCTTCGGATAGCGTTTGTTGGACATTTTTACTACGTTGTCCCACATGGATGTGGGGTAAGGTGACTTTGCAGGAGCATAAAGACTTTATCGTCTTTTTATCTGCAATAACGTAATAAAGGTTCTGACCTTGACAAATACACAATAATTCGCTGCAAAAAAATCTTGAAAGATCAATAGCCCCTAGTCATAAAGTAGGGTCCTAAGGATTTGAAAATAAACCTTGTCGGTCATCAAGGTTTATTCAATAAGTACTTGGCTGGTTATTATATCTTGTTAAAATAAAGGCAGGAATAATACCGTACGTCATGGAGTTTTAACTTGAAGTACTACATGCTAAAACGCAGAAATTAAACGTATCCCTAATTAACCAATAGTATAAACAACTTATTTTCGACTTAGAAGTTGGGTAATTTAACATCGACAACAACCGCGCAGAAAGCGCTATAGATGTCACTACACATTGTGATGTTATATATAGTTACATTGAAAAAAGGATATCTCATGAAAAATAAAATTCCACTGGTTCCGGCTCTTATTGCCGTAGGAATGACTCTGCTTATATGGTTTGTGATCCCAATACCTCAAGGTGTTCCCCCTGAATCGTGGCATCTTCTAGCACTTTTTGTAGGAACAATAGCCGCTATTATCGGAAAAGCTATGCCAATCGGTGCAATAGCAATAATTGCCATTACTTTAGTTGCAATTACAGGAGTAACAAGTCCAAACCCATCAACCGCTATAAAAGACGCTCTTAGCGGTTTTTCTAGTCCATTAATTTGGTTGATTGGTGTAGCTATTATTATCTCAAGAGGTTTGGCAAAAACAGGTTTAGGTAATCGTATTGGGTACTATTTTATTTCAGTGTTTGGTAAAAAAACCATAGGGATAGGATATTCTCTAGCAATTTCAGAACTGCTTATTGCTCCAGTTACGCCTAGCAATACTGCACGCGGGGGAGGGATAATTCACCCAATTATGAAATCTATTGCAGCAAGCTTTAACTCTTCACCTGAAGAAGGAACTTCCAATAAGGTAGGAAAATATCTAGCTCTTACAAGTTATCACATCAACCCAATTACTTCCGCAATGTTTATTACAGCAACAGCGCCTAATCCTTTGATTGTTAAATTGATTTCAGATGCAACAGCCGCCGATATTAGCATTACTTGGGGACAATGGGCGCTTGGGGCACTGATTCCTGGTTTAGTATGTATTGCTTTAGTTCCGATTGTGGTTCGTATCTTTTTTCCTCCAGAGATCTCAGAAACCCCTAATGCTCCTGCTTTTGCACAAGAAAAGTTAAAAGAGATGGGTAAGATGACTAGGGATGAAAAGATAATGATTGGTGTTTTTGGACTACTGCTTACCTTATGGGCAGGGGTTCCAGCAATGATTTTTGGTAGTGCTTTTACTTTAAATGCTACAACTGTGGCTCTGCTTGGCTTGGTAATTTTATTATTAACTAGTGTGCTTACTTGGGAAGATGTTCTTAAAGAGAAGTCTGCTTGGGATACAATCATATGGTTTGCCGCTCTCATTATGATGGCTGGATTTTTAAATAAACTCGGCCTGATAAAGTGGTTTTCAGTTGTTGTGCAGACAAGTATCGCCAATTTTGGCATTGGTTGGGAGTTGTCTGTTTTGGTTCTAATGTTAATCTACTTTTATACTCACTATTTTTTTGCAAGTACAACAGCACATATTACAGCGATGTTTGCTGCATTTTTTATAGCAGGAGTAGCCCTAGGAGCACCACCACTTTTCCTCGCATTTCTTTTAGCGGGAGCTTCATCTTTAATGATGTCATTAACTCACTACGCGACAGGAACTTCTCCTATTGTGTTTGGTTCAGGGTATGCAACCCTTGGAGAGTGGTGGAAAATGGGTTTTATTATGAGCGTTGTTAACCTTACAATTTGGACTGTAGTTGGTGGCGTTTGGTGGAAATTATTGGGTTTTTGGTAGAAAACGAGAGAAAATTTTAGTTATGTCTTCTTATGAAAATAGCTCACTAAACAGATCAGCCATCTTGGCAAACCATTTTTTTACCGAATAAAAGCTACTTGAGACTGCCTTACAAGCGAACGGCAGAGTCAATCATGAGAATTGAGGGCAAGGAGTCAACATCGTACAGCGTAATCCAACACAAGAACGCCAATGGCTAGTATTGATCGACGGTCATCCTCATCAGATCCGATTAATTAATCATGTCATGAAAGATTATCAATCTCTTGCGCTTTATTAGCGCATGATATCGGTTTGAATCAACAAACAATCATAAAATGATGAAAGCGATCTGAAAGAAAACGTTGTTAGTATAATTTGGTAGCAATAATTATGAATTTATGGTTTTAACATGGTTGCTTATCTAAAAAGAACGCTACGTTATATAAAACACTCAACTTTACTAGCCGTGTTTTTTTCTTGTAGGGGGCCGTTACTCTGTATCAAGCTTTGCAGTTAAAGAACTAGATGTCATTACCTCAGGTGGGTTTGCACCGCATATAAAGCATTATACCAATTTTACTAAGTTTCTGAGTGGGAACAAACTTAATAGACTTGGTATAAGTTTTGGATTGTCGTTTTTGATTCATAAATACCTCGATTAACTAGGGGGGGCTTTCACGGTTAAATTTTGTTCGAGGTAAAAGTATTTTAATCACGGCGAGTGGTGTGTAGTCGAGTCATGCAATACAAACACGACCCACAGCTAGCGCCCCCTACTCTCGTAAAGTACCTACATCCGTGCAGGCAACAAAGAGAAGAGTACTGTTAGTCGACTATTTCGGACCGCGTTTGTTGGGCATTTTTACTGCGTTGCCCCACATGGATGTGAGCTAAGGTGACTTTGCAGGAGCATAAAGTCTTTATCGTTTTTTATGTGGAATAACCACATGATAAAGACTCTACTTTGTATGAATATCTAACAATTCGCTGCAAAAACAATCTTGAAAGATCAATAGCCCCTAATAGTCACTTTCGATAGCATTAGCTTCACTAATACGTTCTATTCTTGCTTCTTCTTCCTCAAAAGCCGCTTTAATCTCTTCTAAAACCGTATCAACATCGGCACTTTGGGTGTTTTCTTTGAAGAGGCCTGTCAGATTTGACTCTGCTGTTAGCTCGCCACTTTCAAACAGAGCCCACATTTCTTGGCCATATTTACTGTGCTTTAACTCAGGACTAAATTGAGCGTAGTAATTAGTCATATTCGCAACATCTCGCATTAACATGGCTTTAGCATTGTTGTTAGCTGAGGCATCTACCGCTTGTGGTAAATCAATAATAACTGGACCATAGTCATCAACAAGCACGTTGAATTCTGATAAATCACCATGAATAATACCAGCACAAAGCATTAACTTGACGTAATGCATGACGAGTGTGTGATCTTCTAGTGCTTGCTCTGCGGGCATTACTACGTCATTTAAACGAGGTGCAACATCGCCGGCGTCATCAGTAACTAACTCCATTAATAAAACCCCGTCGAAACAACCAAAGGGTTGAGGTACACGTACGCCAGCTTCTGCCAATTTGTACAAGGCGTCAACCTCAGCGTTTTGCCAAGCAGACTCTTGTTGGTCTCGACCGTATTTTGAGCCTTTTTCCATTGCTCGAGCGCGACGGCTATTGCGACTTTTTCTACCTTCTTGATATTGTGCGGCTTTTTTAAAGCTACGTTTAATAGCTTCTTTGTAAACTTTCGCGCAGCGAACATCGTCGCCGCAACGTACCATATAAACAGTGGCTTCTTTTCCACTCATTAATTGGCTTATTACTTCGTCTATTAGGCCATCATCAACAAGTGGCTGTATGCGTTTAGGTACTTTCATAGCGCCGTTATACCTTAGTTGGGCGTTGGAAGAAAGAACAAAATTATAAGTTTTTATTTATCAATAGATTAAAAGATTGTCCTGTTGAGGTATTATAATCAAAACAGTGCCATATTAATGTAACTTAGATGATCCCATTTATTAGTCAATTACCTGAGCCTGAACAAGCTACTTGGATAGCGGCGCTTAATCAAGCGTTGCCTAACGAAAGAATTGTTCATATTAGCGATATGCCAGCGGCAAAAAAGCTGCATTGCCAACTCGCCATTGTTGCCAATCCTGATATTAGGCAATTAACCGAGTTTGAAAACTTGCTATGGCTACATAGTGTTTGGGCCGGTGTTGAGAATTTGATGATATCGTTAGCTGATTCTGCTATTGAGGTAGTACGTTTGATTGATCCTATACTCAGTCAAACAATGGCTGAGGCTGTATTGGCATGGAGTTTATATTTACATCGCGATATGCCTCTATATGCTAAACAGCAACAAAGTCAGCATTGGCAACAACATCCTCATTTATTAGCAAGTGATAGGCGGATCGGCATTCTAGGCTTAGGTGAACTAGGCCAAGCAAGTGCTGAGCAATTAAAAAAGAATGGCTTTAAGGTGATGGGGTGGAGCCGTACAGCGAAGACGATGGCAAATATAGCCACTTACAGCGGAGCGGATGGTTTAACTGAAATGTTAAAGCAAAGTGATATTTTAGTTTGTTTACTGCCGCTAACTTCAGCAACGCAAGGGCTTATCAATAAAACACTATTAATGCAGTTACCCAAATCGAGTCGCATCATTAATTTTGCCCGTGGCGGTATTATTAACACTCCTGAATTATTGCATATGCTGGAGCTTGGACATATTAGCCATGCAGTGCTTGATGTTTTTGACCATGAGCCTTTAAGCGTTAATAGTGAACTTTGGCAACATCCGAATATAACGGTTTTACCTCATATTTCAGCGCCAACCAACCTCAATAGTGCTTGTGAAATTGTGGCGAAAAATATTACACGCTTTCGCATTACAGGTGAAATACCTCAGTCGGTAGATAAAATTAATGGATATTAAATGTTGCGTAGTCGGGATAATCGCTTTGCAAAGCGACTATCCCGAGTTTAAATGCAGTTAAAGATTAACCCTAGTGTCTTGCCATTAGCTTAGAAACATGTGTTTAGAAGCATGGATTTAGAAGTATGAGTGGAGAAGTATTAATATTTTCAGCTAGTTATTCTTGCCGTTATTATGAGCGTTATTCCTAACGTTTTTTATAGTGCGCTTGCGGTGATCACATAACGCTCGCTAGCATCGTTACCTAGCCCTTCAAATGGGTAACAAGTGATAAGCACTAAGTTTGATTCATCTGCTCGCAACGGAAGTTGTCCTGATGTTGCATCAACAATATCGATACGTTCCACTTGGTATAGCTGGTCGCGCCCTTGAGCATCAGTTAACGAGATAATATCTTTCATTGCAACCTCCTTTAAAAATGAAAAATGACTATCGCGGTGCCCAGCAACCACAAAAGGTTTCGTGCTATTTGCTTGATTAAATGGCGCAATAGCACCGGCAGAAAAAGCTAACGTTGTTGGGTCGCCGCCATTTAATACCACGAGACTTTTATCTAAGCGTTGAAATACTAATTCCGCAATCGGGAAGGTATCTGCCCAAGGCCAAGGCTTAATCGCTATTTGCTTGTTATTAACATTGGCGGTGTTTTCCTGCGCCAGCATAGATTGTTGCCAGCTGCGCTGTATTAATTGTTGCGACAACCAAGCTTTAGCAGGCAACCAACTTGCTTGAATAGACAATAAAGCGCCGATGATTAATAAGCCAATAGCCATTAACGTTGTACTACGTTTCCTTGTAACATTATTGCCTATATCTTTGTCCATATTATCCGAGTTATTCATGTTGATTATCTGTCTGTGCCGTTGCGTTCGCCTTACGCTTGTTGAGCTTAAGAAGCAGTGATGCAAGCAGCATTAACAACACGCCAATGAGTAATTGCTGATGCCAGCCTAGCGCGGTTCTTGGCATAGCAACCATTAAGTTCTCATGTGCTCTGGCTAAGGCGTTTGCTTGACGTTTAGCGCTTGATGCACGGTTACTGGCGGTCAGTAATGTATTTTCTACCGGCTTTTCTATGGCAATAAAGCTGGTATAGGGTGACAATGTTTGATGGGCAATCGATGTTGCAATCACCTCGGCCTTCACGTGTTCTTTATTGGCGCCAGTGACTAAACTGTCGACTAAGTCTGCAATTTTTTCTCGAGCCCATAGTGTTGATATACCTTGAGCTGATTGGCTGTCATCAATAATGACTTGCTGATACCAAGGCAACGTAGCGGTTTCTCCCATGACTTGAACACTGGTTATCGGGAGTTTCGATTTCAGGGTTATTTGCATCGGTTCGCCAAGGTATAAGTCAGTGATTTTTTTTGGATAAGCTTCGACTTGTTGATGAATTTGATTATCGAACATTAAAGAAATATTACTGATAGCAGGGTGACTAATTTTTGCCATTAATGCTGACATTTGACTTTGCACATCGGCATTATTTTGAATAAAGACATAACTACCACGACCAAATTGAGCGGCTTTTTTCATAAAATAGCCATTGGGGGCTGCGCCGATACCCACGGTAAAGAGTCGAAAATTCCGCTGTGCACCATCGAGTAGCTGCATCAATTCAAATTCATTTGCCACTGCACCATCAGTAATAAATACCACTTGGCGGATCGCTTTTGCGGTTTGTTGGTGTGCTTTTTCCATTACGAGCGCTTGGCTTAGTGGCCGATACATTTCAGTGCCACCATCGGCTTGTAAACGACTAATAAATTGTTGTGCTTGGCCAATATTACCTTGTGATGCCATATGGGTTATAGGAAATAACAAATCAACTGTGTTGTTAAAAGCAATAATGTTAAAGCTGTCTTTTTCGTTCAATTGTGAAATGGCTTGCTCAAGGCTGGTTTTTGCTTGTGTCATTGACTTACCTTGCATTGACCCTGAAGTGTCAATAATAAAAATAATGTCACGCGCTAAGGTTGCAGAGCTATCAAGTTGCGGTGGAAAAAAAGTCAGTAACGTAAAGTATTCGCCGTTCACCTGCTCGGTAAAGCTGCTTATTTGTGGCTGTTGACTCGCTCGCAATTGCCAGTTCAGAGTAAAGTCTCTATTTGCTAACGCTTGCTCATGTGAGAGTGTGATCAAGTATGAGGATTGGTCTTGCGTTATTACTTTGGTATTTACTTTATGACTATTACTATTGATTGTTGAAATGCTTGCACCAGCGTTGAGCTCAATGTTGATTGACGCTTGGCTGTCTGCTAATGATTTCGCCATTGGCGCGATTAACTCAGCTTCTAGTTGTGCTGGAAATTGTTGCTCATTATTGCTGTGATAACGCGTGGTCATCGCTAAAGGTAAGGTTAGGCTTAGTTTATTATCAACAAAAGTTACCGGCATAATAAACGCTAAAGTAACCACAACGGTCGATTGCGCAGGAATATTGGCAATATTGTTGGTGAACAAGTTAGGACGCTGTTGTTGCATTAAGCTGGTTTTTTTACCTTGTTTTTTTGCGCTGTTATAAACAGCTTTCGCGGCTTGTTTCTCCATTATTTGGCCAATAATCTCTTGCTCACCAACTTGTACTTTTAAGTGCTTAATCGCCGCATCTTCAGGTAATGGAAATTGGTATTTTGCTTCTAACTCAAGGTTATAAGGGTTAATAAATACTTGTTTTATTTGGGCATAGGCAACGAGGCCATTAACTGCAATATTAGCGCTTATATCCAAGGGCAGGGCAATGTTTTGTAACTCATCAGGGTGATTAAAGACTAACTGTGGTCCATGGATTAAATCGTTATCTTTTATCCGCTGTGTTTGATTATTGAATTCATTATTAATTGTGTTGGCATGTACCAAAGGTGCAATAACAGCGATTAATAAGCTTAAAAGCAGGACTAAGACGATTAACTTAAGCCATCTTCTTCGTTGTTTCTTACGTTTTTGCTGATAATAATATGAGTCTTGGTAGTCGATTAGTGCTAATTTTTTATTTGATTTAAACATCTGATATCCAATATTTTGCTGATAGGCTTAGATATATTTCAACAAAATAAAAGGTGTATAGAGCGGTAAGAAAGAGGCAATTTTATGAGCAATAGTGGCGAAATTATGACAGGCGCATGGAGCAGGTTTAATTAAACTTGATTTAGCGATCATGAATGAATCAAACTGTCGCTGAGCACTTTAGTGCAATCGCCACTCAGTTAAACAATTAACCTAGGTACTAGGTGAACTAGAGGCGGATTATTGAGCGGCTATCACCCCCTGCTCAGCTGCAAATAACTGGTGAGCTTGCGACCAAAATTGGCTAGATATTTTGTTGATGACATTAGATTCAGCATTAATTAACACTGTGAAACCGATATCTAACTCTGGTGAATAGCCAATATCTGCCCGAAAACCGGCAACCCAGCCGGAATGATAAATAATAGGGTGACCATTGAATTGATATATACGCCAACCGTAGCCGTAATGCGCATCAGTTAAATGCTCTCGCCAATAGCGTCGACGTAAGTCTTTTGTAGTTTTAATGCGTGGGGTCGTTAACTCACTGAGCAGTTTTGGAGAAAGTACCTCAGGGTTATGTCCTAAATTGGCAATTAACCACTTGGTTAAATCCGTTATGCTGGCGTTTACACCTGCTGCAGGAGCAACTTTATAATAGTCAGCTTCAACTTTTACCGTACGCCAAATATAGCGTTTAATATCTTTTCCAGCTTTATCTTTTTGACCAGTTTTTATTCTTTTTCTAAGGATATGGGGCTTAGCAGTATTTTTTTGCTGTAAAAATACCTCAATGCCTACCGAAGCATTATCCATTGCTAGCGGTGTAAAAATCCTGTCGTGTAGTAATGTTGAGTAGCTTTTGGTTTGGCTAGCTTCAATCGCAGGTTGTAAAAAACCGTAAGCAATATTTTGATAACCATAACATTTTGCTGGTTGGCAGATGGGGGTAACACGGTTAAAACGACTTATGATCTTATCCATACTCCAATTTTCGTGCAATAAATTGTCATAGGCATTAGGCATTAAGCCACTTGAATGACTTAGCAGGTGCTTTAATTGAATTTTATTAGCCGCGCCCGCAGTTGCTAGAACAAAATTTGGCACATACTTAGTAATAGGATCTGATAAGTTAAGTTGCTGCTCTTGTGCCAACATGGTGGTGATCGTGGCGGCAAAAGGTTTGGAAACCGAGGCGAGCCGAAAAACGGTATTATTATCAATTTTTTGAGTTTTAGTCATGTCGGTATAACCAAAACTTTCCATGGCAATCACTTTATTGTTTTTAACAATCGCGTACGCAGCACCCGGAATATTATATTTTTTTAAATCATGGGCAAAATTAGCAGAGATTTTTTTATTGAAGCTATCGAGCTCGACGGCATGACAAGTTAATGTTGAAAGCAACAGAGAGAAAAAACTGATAAGGCGAAAGATCATTCAGGTAACCATTTGTAAAAAACGCGCTAATTCTAGCGAGTAAAGCGACAAATAAACAGTAAAAGTTAATTTACTGTTAAAATCACCCTTGGAGAGCTTGCCTGCGATTCGATAACCGCCGATAATTTCCTTTCTATAGAATAACGATATTCACAAAAATGATCGTTGTTCTCAAACCGTTGGTAAGCGCTGAGAGAGAATAAACTTAATAGCTTTGGTATAAGCAATGAAGAAAGTTAATTTAATGTTGGCTGTGCGCTTTAAATATACCTAATTTTGATTCATATCAAAACAGCTATTTTTTAGTGCCATAGAATGACAGGCTCCGTGCACTGTAGCCTGCCATATTGATAAGCAGGAGCCAGTAAATTGATAAACCTGAAGTGGTAATTTAAATGAAAAACACAAAACCGTTAGTTTTTGCTTGTTCTGGTTGTTCTCATCTAGCAACGATGGCAAACGATATAGCATTAACACTTGATAGCGACGGTATTGCTGAAATGTCTTGTATTTCGTGGCTTATGGCGGCAACGCAAGAGCAAGTTCAAACAAAAATTCAAGATAGATCAGTAATTTTAATTGAAGGCTGCGAAGAGTCTTGTAGTAGTCGCTGCCTTAAACAAGCCGGGGTGAACATAGCAGCATATTTTAATATTTCAGAGCTTGGTTTTATTGCGCGTAGTGCCAGCGACTGCTCATTGCAAGAAAACAGCATTGCCATGAAGCATATATACACAGAATTAGCTCAACTTGGGCTTAATTAATGATAACGACGGCTAAATTTCACAGTTAAGTGTTCATGGCTAGGTGTTCAGAGCTAAATAGTCATCTCTAGATTAGCGCTTCAAGATGACTTATTTGTTTTTTGCTGACCTGATCAAGCGAGCTGATTATTTATGACTTTTGGCGCTAAACCAAAAGTTCATAAAGTCAGCGGTAAGCTTATTTTCAATTTCCATCGCACGCTCTGTTGGACAAAAAATAGTGAAAATAACCTGAGTATCACCAATATCTGATGTTGCGACTTCAATATGTGGCTCAGGGCCGGCAATATTGATATCTAATCGATGTTCTATTACTTGGTTATATCTTACCGCAACATCATTAAAGTCAGCACAGTAGTTGTTGGCTTTCATTTTTAGCGCATCAATAAACTCAAAGGGGTTTACACTACCATCTCGGGTAATAGTGAAATGGTGAACAGCATAGCGCTTAAGAAAGTTTAAATTTTTGATTGGTGTAGTAACCAATTGATTATTAGGAATATATAGTGTTTTACCAGTAAATTGATAATTGCTGATATTTACCTCAAGTAAGGTTAAGTTGATCCAATCAATGGAGTTGACCTCACCACAATAATTACCCACTTGGATCCAGTCACCAATACGAAATGGTCGATTGGAAATCACATAAATAAAGCCAATAAAACATTGAATAAATTCTCGCGTTGCTAAGACTATAGCAACCACAAAGGCGGCAATTGAGAAGGCAAACTTTTGGATCTCAACTGACCAAATATTGAATACCATAAAAATAAGTGCAAAATTGAAAATATTATTTAATAAATTAACGGTAAAGCGTTTATCTACTTTTTTCTTTTTGGCACGACGTTTAATAAAGCGAGTAATAACTAACTTAACCGTGATAAGAACGATAGCTAATAAAGCGGTGACTAAGGTCTTATTTTCAATAAGAGATTCTATAAAAGATTCCATCATGTTTGTGCTCGGTAAGTCATTACAGCGGTAACTCTATTTGTTGGTGTTTATTGCCATGTTATTTCAAACTTAAATTCTGCATTTTGAAACGTCATGGGGATATATTTAGCAAAATATGCAAGGTAGATGATTTTACCTGATAAATCGAGATAAGTTTGATTTAATTATCAAGTTCTTCTGTTATACCGCTTTGTTGTTACATGAAAAGTGGCTAGCCGCTGAGTTGCCAGTAAGTTGGTTGCTGTAGATGTAACAAGCGTTGCCACGGTAGTCGTTTGGGCTATTTACCTTAGGCTGTTTAGTGTTTATTTTGACGATAAAGCCGCTTGGCATAATCATGAAATTACGCTTAAAGTTTAATGAGTTTGGCATGATGCTTGTAACTGTATTGTCTGTTCAGCTTAGGTTCATTTATCCTTGCATAAAATAATGCTGAATTACCGAGAAATTACTGCTAATTTAAATGCTTAGTTGAGCGTTTTTATCAACGTAACTGACATATAAGTGCTGCGGACAACAAGCTTTAGTCGAGCTTATCTGTGATACAAATTGCTTTTTAATAGGATATATTATGAAATTATTTACCTGTGCTGTGCTGTTAACATTTTCCACTTGTTCTTTCGCTAATACCAGTTTGCCAGGCAACCGTCATATTTCGGTAACCGGCAATGCAGAAATGACGGCGATGCCCGATATTGCCGTTGTGCACTTAAGTGTTGAGAGTAACCAAGCGACAAGTTTAGATGCGAAAAGGGAAGTCGATCAACGAGTTAATAACTTACTTGATGGGCTTGATGATTTTGGCGTAGATGAAGACAATGTTTCAGCATCAAATATCTCAACCGAAATCCGTTACGCTTATAACCGCGCAGAGCGTGACAAAATAGAAGGCTATATTGCTCGTCGCACCTTAAAGGTAACATTAAATAATATTGATAAGCTAAATGCCTTTATGGATTTTGCGTTAAGCGTGAAAATTGATGCCATTCGTAATATCGAATTAAAATCTTCTGATGAAAAAAAATTGCAAGCTGAGGTTAATGCACTTGCAGTTAACAATGCTAAAAATAAAGGTAAGTCACTAGCCAACGCTTTTGGTGCTGACTTGGGGCGCATTTATAGTATTAATGCTAATTCCAATCAAAGCCATCATAGATATGGTGCTAATAACGAGCTTTATGCCGTAAGTGCACGTATGGCTGATAGCTCGGCGAAGCAGGGACGTTATTTACAAGAAAACATTGTATTTTCGGCCTCAATTAGTGTGGTTTTTGATCTCGAATTATAAGGTTTTATCAGTACCGGGCTCTTTCAGCTTTGCTTTGCCTGAAAGAACCCTGTTTTTAATTAAATTAGGGGGGGCTTTATTATTGGGAGGAGAAACAAAGTTAACTTGAGCGACTTGCAATATTATTTATTTAGCTAAAACTTTTTGTTTCTCTAATTCATATTCTTTTTCGGTTATAAGCTCTTCAGAAAGCCAACGCTTAATCGACCTTTTTTAGCATTAACAGGTTCAGAGTCTTTTGTCATATTGGTTGGTAACTCTTTTCGATAAACGTTCACAAACTCAGGAGAGTTACCTGATAGTAATTCCTATCAGTTTTGTTAAGAAAATTGTCGTCGCTCGTCGTCAGAAATTAACAACGTTATGGTACTAAGGTGCCAATTATTGATTTAAGTAAATACGATAACCTTAGAGACAAATTACTATAATAAGGAATCGTTATGCTTAACGAAAAAGTTGCCTTAATTACTGGCTCAACAAGTGGTATTGGTTTAGCCACCGCGCATGTTCTGGCTGCTCAAGGCATAAACCTTGTGTTGCATGGATTAATCTCAGCTATTCAAGGGCAGGAATTAGCGGATAGCTTTAAAGCGCAATATGGTATTGGTGTTTTATTTGATAACGCCGATTTAAGCGACGTTGCCAGTATTGAACATTTGATTAAACGCGCTATTGAGCAAATGGGTAGCATTGATATTTTAATTAATAATGCCGGTATACAACACACTGAAAGTGCAGAAAATTTTCCATTAGATAAATGGAATGCCATTATTGCTATTAACTTATCTGCTGCCTTTCATGCGATTCAATATGCCTTGCCCAACATGAAAAGCAATGGTTGGGGGAGAATTATTAATGTTGCCTCAGTGCACGGGCTAGTTGGCTCGGTTAACAAGTCAGCTTATTGTGCGGCCAAGCATGGTTTAGTTGGTTTAACCAAAGTGCTAGCGTTGGAGTGTGCAGAGCAGGGTATTACGGTGAATGCTATTTGTCCTGGATGGGTTGATACCCCGTTGATTAATGATCAAATATCGGCGATTGCTAAGCAACAAGATATCGCTTTTGAACAAGCTAAATATCAACTCGTTACCGCGAAACAACCTTTACCAGAAATGATGGCGCCTGAGCAAATAGGTGAGTTTATTTTATTTCTTTGTAGTGAAAGTGCTAGAAGCATTACTGGCTCAGCCTTACCTATGGACGGTGCTTGGACCGCGCAATAAACAGTAATAGCGGGTAAAAAAAAACGGGCTGCCATTAAATGTTGAGCAGCCCAATTAGGAAGTTTATCAATAGTTTGTATGTCGATTAACCGGCAAGGCAGTTTAATTTTAGCTTGCTTTCTGCACCGATTCTTTTAGCTCTGACTTTCTCCGTACCGGCCCTTTCTGTGTTAACCTTTTGTACATTCAGCTTTCAGTATAAATTTTTTCTATCAAAACTCGCTTGTTACTGGTCAGTGTTAACGAACTTATCAATGATTTCATAGGTACGTTTATACTGCTCAGGTATCAATTTTGATAACAGCATATAAGCATGGATCAACTCGTTAAATTGATAATGCTCAACGCTTGCACCTGCTTGTTTGGCTTTTTCAGCATACAAAGCACCTTCATCTCTTAAAGGGTCGCAGCCGGCGGTGATCACTAAGGTTTTAGGCATATCAGCTGTAAACTTACTGAATAAAGGAGATGCGCTTGTTAGCAAGCGAGTAACTGTCGAATTTTCCGAATTATTAATAGCTTCAAGACTGCTATTGATAAAGCTGGAATCTTGGATATTAAAGTATTGTTGAAAATACCAATGTACTTTATCTGCTTCTAATAGAAACCCTTGACCATTATCAATAATTGAACGACAGCTCATCGTGTAATCAACACTGGGATAGAGCAATATTTGTTTATCAATATTAATCTTAGGGTTATCAATATTGTTCATGACTAAGCTGGTACAAATGGCACCACCAGCGCTATCACCAGCAATATATAGTTGCTCACTATGTTGATAGTCTTTTAGTAAAATTGGGTAGTTTTCTAGCAAGTATTGGCAATCATTCAAACCACAAGGATAAGGGTGCTCAGGTGCTAGACGGTAATCAAGGCAAATAACAATGGCATGGGCGGCAATGGCAAGCTCTCGGCTGATAGGGTCATATAAGTCAATGCTACCGCACATATGACCACCACCATGAAAGTGCAGTAAAACAGGCAGTTGTTTATCAGGCTCAGGATGATAAATTCGAGCAGCAAGCTGATGATCTTGCACCGTTAAAACGCTGCTCTTTACTAGGCTTACTTCTGGGCCAGTCAACATGTATGCGGATAAGTTTTCTAAGTTTTGCCTAATAACTTGGGGCTCAAATGTCGCTCCACTTGCCTTAGCTTGCTCAAGTCCGACATTAACTTGTTCGAGCAATGGCATTAAGTTTTCTGATACATTTCCTCGCATACTAACTCCTTTCTTGCTGTGCGTGTGTTTTTCTTGCCGTTTCGGGCAAAAAATAACTACCGATAAATAAGGTTGAACTCAGTGCGGTGATTAAAATAAATGACCAAGTGTAATCACCTTGATGAATATCAACTAAGGTACCGAATACCCAAAGGATCAATGTTGATATAATGTAACTAATAGAATAAAACATGCTAAATATGATGGTGATGCGGGCAGCAGTCATTTTGGGTAGTTCATGCGGAATTGACACTAATGCAGTGACCGGTAAAAAGATAAAAAAGCCCAAGGTAATAGCTGCTAATGTCTGTAACCAATAAAGTTCACTAAAAGAAAAAATTGCGGTACTGACGATAACGACTAAGCCTGACCAACGAATAACTGGTAAGCGCGCTGGCACTTTTTTACTGTAAATAATCCCAAAAATAGTGCCGATAATACCAAAGCCAATTACCCATTTACTTTGCACAATGCCTGCTTTGGGATAGAAGGTAAATAAGCAAATATAAAACGCTAGAATACCCGAGTAAGCTAAGCCATAAATCCAGTTGAAGCGATCTTTTAAGCCTTGGCTATAACTATAATTTTCTGATGCTTCATTATGCTGACTTGTTGACGTCGATGGCTGCTCAAATTTAACTAACAGCCAAAGCAAGGCGATAACAAAACTGAAAATAGAGAATAGCAGTAAGCTATTTTGCCAGCCGCCAGTTAGCTGATTAATACTTTGCATTTGCCACAAAATTATCGCTGTTCCAATATTAAAGGCGACGGCATTAATACCATTAATGGTGGCGCGTTCTTCAGCTTTAAAAAACTGTAAAACGATAGGGTTAAAATACACCACCATAAAAGCACCACCTAGCCCCATGAGGAATCGACTCAATAGCAGTAATTCATAATTTGGTGCATAAGGGGTGAGCAGGCCAATAGTGATTAACAGGCTAGAAAGAAAAAACGCATATTTAATGCCCAATTTTATTGCTATCCAGGCAGCAATAAAAGTACCGAAAATTTTAGCCAAGGTGACCGCACCACTAATAAAACTTGCTGAGGCTAGGCTATGAATGTCGAGTGAAAGCATAATGCTTTGCATGCTAGCTGTGCCACCGACCCAAGCCATGGCAAATAAAACATAACTAAAGAAAACAATAGCTTCTACTAAGTATTTGTTGGTGATTTTCATCTATGATAACTTTTAAGCTGATAAACAACGAATGGCTAGACTACCTTAGGGAATTTGGAAAATAAGTACTACCTTAGTGCACTACAACTAACAGGTAAGCGTGATATGCTAATCAATAAAAGCGTTAATGGCAGTTACATCAAAGTAGCAATTACTGGCTAATTGAGGAAAAGATGTTGATTGGCCTTATACACTGATCTATTCAAGCAATACTTGCCTAAATACGTTGCTAATTTCAGCTCAATCAATACCTGGTCTAAAAATGTTGCTAATTTAAGCTCAACCCTGCATCTTGCAGTGACATGGATATATAGAGGAATAAATTTGTTAGCTTGGTTATCTATTGATACGTGGTTGGTTACCATTATTTCTGTTGGTTATCTTTGTTTACTGTTTCTAGTGGCTTACAAAGGTCAAAACCAATCACCTGAACAATGGCGCTGTAAGCCTTGGGTTTATAGCTTATCGCTAGCGGTTAGCTGCACTTCTTGGGCTTTTTATGGCACCGTTGGGCAAGCTGCAACCACAGGAGCATGGCTTGCGCCCATTTATATCGGCTCAATGCTTTGTTTAGTGCTGGCGTGGCCAATGCTGTTAAAAATGTTAAACATTATTAAACGGCAAAATTTAACCTCAATTGCAGATTTTATTGCTTTTCGTTATGACCGCT
The DNA here is from genome assembly GCF_024585285.1 of Colwellia sp. M166. NCBI lineage: Bacteria > Pseudomonadati > Pseudomonadota > Gammaproteobacteria > Alteromonadales > Colwelliaceae > Colwellia > Colwellia sp. M166. The sequence continues at coordinate 1,112,104 of NZ_CP040755.1, read as the reverse complement.
CGCCTAAAATAGCCATTACAGTTGCCTTGATCGCATTAGTGGGCACCGTGCCTTATATCGCTTTGCAGTTACGTGCTATTAGTACCAGTTTCGATTTACTCACCGGTACCTTTCAATCGGGTGTTAGTACAGCATTTGTTGTTACAGTCGTGTTGATTGTTTTTAGTATTTTATTTGGTACCCGACAAATTGCCGCCAGTAAACAAAATCAAGGTTTAGTCCTAGCCATAGCGTTTAGCTCAGTGGTAAAACTGTTTGCGTTAACGACTGTTGGCTTGTTTGCAACATTTTTTGTTTTTGATGGTTTTGCTGATCTTGCATCACAACAACAAAGTCATGCGCTATTTAGCGAAAATAATTCGGTCTATCTTGCGATAGCGCAAGCGATACTCGGTGCTATTACTATTTTTGTTCTTCCGCAGCAATTTCATATGATGATGATTGAAAATCATCATCCGCAAGAATTAAAAACCGCTCGTTGGTTATTTCCGCTGTACTTTATTTTAATTAACATTTTTGTATTACCGATCGCAATTGCAGGTTTGATCACTTTTCCTGGCGGTAGTGTTGATGCGGATACCTATGTATTGACTTTACCTTTATTTTTTCAACAGGCTTGGCTAGGTATTATTGTTTATATTGGCGGTTTAGCAGCAGCTACTAGTATGGTGATTGTTTCGGCTATCGTACTCAGCACTATGATCTCAACTGAGGTGATCACGCCGTTAACATTGAAGTTTAAATTATTCACCAAGGCGGGTGCACCGCAGTTTTCTGGCTTATTGTTAAAACAGCGCCGCTTGGCCATTAGCGCTATTTTGTTATTTGCTTTTGCGTTTGAGCGCAGCATAAACCAGCAAAGTCATCTCGCCAGTATTGGTTTACTGTCTTTTGTGCTGTTATCACAATTTGCCCCCGCGATTATTGGTGCCTTGTATTGGCGTAAAGCCAATGGTAAAGGCGCATTAACCGGACTGATTGTCGGCAGTTTGGTCTGGTTTGTTACTTTGTTATTACCGATTATTGCGCCTAATTTAGCTTGGGTACAAAATGGCTTATTTGCTATCGCTTGGCTGAAACCAACGGCACTTTTTGGCTTAAACTTTCTTGATTTAACCAGTCACGGCGTATTTTATAGTTTAATGAGTAACATCGTTTGCTTTGTTGTTGTTTCGCTACTGACGCATCGCAGTGTCGGTGAAAAATTACAAGCAGAGATTTTTATCAGTCAAAGCCAGAGTAAGTTTGAGCGTAACCTCAGTACCGAAGATCTCTACAGTTTATTACTGCGATTTATTGATAAAGATTCCGCTGAAGCCTTTATGAAAGTTGCTAAGTCTAATCACCTTAATGTCGATATTGAGCCAGTAAATTTGGTGGAATACACCCGCTTACAGCTCTCGGGTGTACTGGGCTCAGCTTCAACACGTATGGTGATGAAGGCTGCTTCTAGAGCAGAGAAAATGCCATTAGAAGATGTGGTGAGTATCGTTGATGAAGCTAACCAAATGTTTAGGTTTAATCGCGAATTACTGCAATCAGGAGTAGAAAATATAGAACAAGGCATCAGTGTGATTGATGCTGATATGAGATTGGTGGCGTGGAATCAACGCTATATTCAGTTATTAGACTACCCAGAAGGCTTTGTGCAAGCGGGTTTGCCAATTGATATCTTACTAAAATATAATATCACGCGCGGTATTATTTCTGGTCATTATAATAGTGAGCAGATGATCGCCAAACGCATTGCTCATATGAGAAATGGTGATAGTCATCATTTTCAGCGCACAATGCCTACTGGTATCGTCTTAGAAATTCGCGGACAGTCGATGCCTGGTGGTGGTTTTGTTAGTACTTTCTCGGATATTACGGCGCATATCGAGGCAGAGAAAGCGTTACAACAAGCCAATGAAACCTTAGAAAAACGTGTTGAAAGTCGCACTGAAGAGTTACAAAAAGCCAAAGCTGAAGCTGAAGCTGCCAACAGCAGTAAAAGTCGATTTTTAGCCGCAGCAAGTCATGACTTAATGCAGCCTTTTAATGCATTGTCGTTGTTTACTTCGATGTTAAAAAAGAAAGTGCAAGGGGAAGAGCTAACGGTACTAGCCGAACACATTGATGATTCACTAAATGTAGTGGAAGCGTTATTATCTGATTTAGTCGAAATTTCTCGATTAGATAGTAGCTCTGAAAAAATAGAAAAAAATCAATTTGCCCTTGATGATTTGTTAAACCCACTTAAAAATGAATTTACCGCCTTAGCAAAACAAGCCAATATCGACTTTTCATATCAATTAAGCCAATGTGTGGTGCATTCTGATAAGCGTATGCTTAGGCGGATAATACAAAATTTTTTGTCGAATGCAGTACATTATTGTCATGATAAACAAGGTAAAAAAGCCCATCTTCGCAATCGAATTTTACTCGGCATACGGCGCAGTAAAACTATGATCCGCGTTGAAGTATGGGATAACGGTCCAGGTATAGCTGTTGCACAACAAAAAGCTATCTTTCGTGAATTTGAACGCTTAGAGCAAAATCGTGAAATACCGGGACTTGGCTTAGGCTTAGCGATATCAGAGCGTATGGCTAAACTGTTAGGTTTAGCTATTACGGTTAAGTCAGCGTTAGGTAAGGGCACATGTTTTAGTATTGAGATACCACGCGTTAGCGCCAGCGAATTGATTATAACCAATAGTAAAATTGGTCATGAACATCGAGCAAATAAAACCTTAGAATCATTAACTGAAACTTCAGCCGACAACCCGTTCAACCATATTGTGGTATTATTGATCGATAATGATGAATTGATGTTAACCGCTATGGCATCACAACTAATCGATTGGGGTTGCCGTGTGCTAACGGCGCATGATCAACAGTCTTGTCAACAGGCATTGGTTAATGGTGAAGTTGCTCCTAATATCATTATTGCTGATTATCACCTCGATTATGGTCAAAATGGCGTTGATTTAGTACAAGGGATGATGACAGCAAGGCAATGGCATCTGCCGGCGATAATTTGTTCTGCTGATCCTTCAGAAAGTGTCCGTCAGCACACCAGTGACGCTGAGTTTTTGTTTTTACGTAAACCGGTAAAATCATTGGCGCTTAAACGTATAATGCGTCAATTACTTATCTAAATAGTGGCATTTAATAAAACGATTATTAACTATGATGATGTTTTGGTCATGAGTTGAGTCTACTTTTTTAACTTTAGCAGTATCTTTCATTTCTAATTCACTTCGCTACCATTCTTAGCTCCGGTTATTTGCCTTATCTGACCGACATTTCAGCGTAACCGCTCGAACATAAGTTAATACCGAGAGGTTGATAAATTTATTTAAAATATTAAAGCTGACCATCTATCTTGTAAGTTATTGATAACACTATTGGTTGACCAAAGTGTATTGCCAGTTAGTGGGTTTTGTATTGTTTTGTTTGTTGTTTTGGTTATATCTTTTTGTTGACGCTCATTGTTATATTGGTTAGTTTATGGTGTCGTTAATTTTAAAATAACAAAGGCTCAGATAAAGCTTTGAATAATTAGTAGACTCAAAAACCAAGGTGGGGAAGATGAAGAACATAATTACAACCAATAAAACAAAACTTGCTGCAGCTGTTCAGCAATTATTCATAGCAAAAAATATTCGCAATAATTTATCTATTGCTTGCTTAGGCTTAGCATTACCATTTTCAGCGATGGCTGAAGAGCAAGTAAAAACCGATGATATTGAAGTTATCGAAGTTAAAGGCATGCTTGGTAGCCTTAAAGCCGCTGCACTTCTTAAACGTACCGATGGTCGAATTGTTGATGCTATTGTCGCGGAAGATATCGGCAAATTACCTGATAATAATATCGCTGAAGCGCTACAACGTATAACCGGTGTATCAATCAATACTGATTTTGGTGTCGGTGATAGTGTTTCTATTCGTGGTTTGCCGCAAAATCGCGTGGAATTAAATGGTCGCTCTACAATAGGCGACTCACGTGATGGCATAAGCCTGCAAGATTTTCCATCAAGTTTTTTAAAAGCGGTCGAAGTTGTCAAATCGCCAACAGCAGATATGATTGAAGGCGCGTTAGGCGGCACAGTAAGCCTGAAAACGGTTCGTCCTTTAGAGTTAGAAAAGTTAACGGCAGCGTTTTCCCTTGATGGAGAGTATGCGGATAAAACTGAAAACTGGGCACCTGTATTTAGTGGTTCAGTTGGTAATAACTGGGACCTCGGTGATGCCGGTACATTTGGCGCCCTGGCGATGTTATCTTTCCAAGATCGTGAAATTAGACAAGATGAGTTTTTTAGCCGTATTAAGCCTCAAGATATCGATGTTGATGGCATGACTGCTAATACCGAAAGTGGAAATTTTATTGTTAGAGATCAGCATACGGTAGAGCAATATGTTGAAAACCGTAAACGTAGTGCACTAAATTTATCACTTCAATGGGCTCCAGAGTCTGGTGATGGCATGATATATCTTGATCTCAATGGCACAAAACGTTCAGGTGAACAAAATGGTAGTTCAATTATTGCCGTAGGTGGATCGCTACAAACTGATGCGAATACGACTCAAGATGCCAACGGCCAACTGAATAACTATACCTTAACCAATGATTTTGCCATTCCTAAAACCTATAGTGATTTTCGTGAGACAGACTCTTTTTCACATGCGCTTGGTGGTGATTGGACGATTTCAGACGGTATTATGATTTCTGGTGAAGTTGCGGTAGCTTCTTCCGAAAGCTTTAGACCTGATTCTGAATTTACCCTACGACCTATTGAGCGTTCAACCGGTAATACGCACACATATGATGGTGTTTTCTCTCAATCCGGCGATAAACTCCCTAGTATCATTCATTCAGATCCCGCAGCATTTACCAGTGCAGATAACTTAGCGTTACGTACTTTTAAGACCGAAGAGAAAATAACCAATAATGATGAGACGGCAGCACGTTTTGACATCACGATTGATGAACCGCTCGGCGTTGATTGGGTATCTGCATTAAAAGCCGGTATTCGTGTCACTGAACGTGAATATGTTTATAAAGAATATAAAGAAGAAATAAAAGACATCTACAAAAATGCCCTTAATGATGCTGACGGCTCATTAGCGACCTTATGGATTGATGATTATAATGCTGCATTCCCCAATAGTTTTACAACCATTAACCATGCAAATTCATTTGATCAATTGGGCTTGTCAGGCCAAAACGATTTATTAACTTACGCAAACTTCAATGGTTTATCTAATCCTGGTAATGCTTATACGCAACTGCAACAATTACTGGTCGGTACTAACTTGGCGACTACCGGTAGCTTAGCGGATAACCTGCAAGAAAATGAAGGTGCCTATCGTGATATTACTGAAGATACTACTGCGATTTATTTGTCAGCACATTTAGATTTTGATGATATTACCGCGATTATAGGTGGCCGATACATTAAAACAGATCTTGAATCAGCGGTTATTCGTGATGGAGAAAAGGTTAATGGTAAAAATGATTATAGTGATTTTTTACCGAGCTTGAACGTGACCTATAACGTTACGGGCGATACTATTGTTCGTTTCGCTGCAGCAAAAGTCATGCGCCGTGCTGATTTTGGTCAATTAAGTCCTGCATTTGACATCGATAACTCAATTGTCACCGCCAATCAGGGAGCAATTGATTTAGAACCTTTCCGTGCCACTCAATATGACATATCTGTTGAGCATTACTTTGGTCAAGGTAACATGGTGTCGTTTGCCGTGTTTTACAAAAATGTTGAGTCTTTCTTAAGTACTGAGTCTACTTGTGTGGCTAACAGTGCAACATCAGGACAAAACGTAACGGAATGGGAAAATGTATGTCAGCTTAATACCGCAGGCATTAACAATAGCGATTTAGTTTTTTCAAGCGCGTCTGATTTTGCAAATAATGCCGAAGGTGAAGCGCATGTTGCCGCATTGCGTGATGCTGGCCTAACCGGTATTGATACCGAGAAAGATACTAACGGTGAAAATGGTAAAGTTAAAGGTTTTGAAATCGGTTATCAACAATTTTTTGACTTCTTACCGGGTGCATTTTCGGGTTTAGGTGTCAGTGCTAACTACACCTATGCAGATAGTGAGCAACCTAACGGCAATCCTTTATTAGATATCTCTAAAAATACTTACAACTTACAGGTATTTTGGGAGTATGAAGGTGTGTCTACTCGCTTAGCTTATAATTACCGTGATAGCTTCTTAGATACTGAAGATGAAAAACGTGTTGAATCTATTGATGCTACAGGTGCTATTGGTGCAGATGACTCTGTTTACGGTAATAACTATCGTGATGATAGAGGCCAGCTAGATTTATCAGCAAGTTGGGATATCAATGAGAATTTCACTTTAGTGGCTAATGCAACCAACATTACTGGCGAACCTTCTATTTTTAAATCTGAATTAGGTAGTAGCTGGAAATACACTGAAGCTGATCGTCGTTACACCATTGGTATTCGTGCTAAATTTTAATTAAATCAACAATAAGTAACTTAGTTGGTCGTTGATTTGTTAAGTTGTTTACCATTGAGTTATAGAATACTGATTAACTACGGTTCTTAAGTTAACCTTTTATTACATCAAAGCAACGCAGTATTTATTCGTTTAAATACTGCGTTTTTTTTGAAAGAAAAAGTCATGCTAAGCGTAATGAACGTACAGTAAGTATTGGTAAGGGCATTTATGAATAAAGCAAAATATTGTTTTTTTTCGAGATAAAAATCTAATTAACAGCTTTATCATTGGTTATTTACCTGATGAGTGTTTTTGGTTTTGTTGTTGTTACCAATAGTTGTTGATTGGTTGACACTAGCTCTTGTTTTGGTTAGTATGTTGTACGTCTTGATGTTACCGGTTTTAGTTAACTAAGTCGCTTGCCTAATAAAGGCTCAGTTCAATGGCAACATGGGTTTATTACAAAGATACAGTGGCTTTATTTAGCCAATAACATGGTGCTTTATTACCAAAATTACGCTTGGTTTTAGTACTAGGTTAAGTGTTAAGTGACTAGGAAACTCAACAATTTTATCGCTGTTGACCGAGACCTTAAATACAGGAGCAAGTGCCATTGTTTGCATGCAGCTCCCTTAAACGCTTAGCTGCTAAAACTTTAGCGCAAAAAATTAATTATATCAGACAGTTACTTACTTATTAAATGAGCTTTCTATCTGATATAAATAAATTAGCAGGCCCACCCGAGGGGTGAGCAATTACACACGCAAATATACATATAGCAATATATTTAGGAGCTAGTTATGACAAAACCTACTATAGGTTTCATCGGCCTTGGCCTTATGGGCAGCAACATGGTTGAAAATTTACAAAAGAAAGGTTTTGAACCGATTGTAATGGATCTTAATAAAGATGCGGTAGCGGCTGTTGTCGCTCGTGGTGCCACTGAAGCTAACTCAGCTGCAGAACTGGCAGCAGCAAGTGATATTGTGATGCTTTGCCTTACTACTTCAACGGTTGTTGAAAAGCTAATTTATGCTGAAGATGGCATTTTAGCCGGTATTAAAGAAGGTGCGGTACTGATCGACTTTGGTACATCTATCCCAGCTTCTACGCGTAAAATCGGTGCCGATCTTGCGAAAAAAGGCGCAGGAATGATTGATGCTCCGTTAGGCCGTACACCAGCACATGCAAAAGATGGTTTACTTAATATTATGGCATCTGGCGATGCGGCTACATTCGAAAAAGTAAAACCTATTCTTGAAATGCAAGGTGAGAATGTTTTCAATTTAGGCGCTCTAGGTGCAGGTCATACGACTAAGTTAATCAATAACTTTATGGGAATGACAACTGTCGCTGCTATGTCACAGGCTTTCGCTGTTGCTGACAAAGCCGGCGTTGATCGCCAACAGCTTTTTGACATTATGTCGACAGGTCCATCTAACTCACCTTTTATGGGCTTTTGTAAAAACTATGCGGTTGATGGTGTAAGTGATCTAGGTTTTTCGATTGATAATGCCAACAAAGATTTAGGCTATTTCCTTGAAATGGTTAAAGACTTAGGTACTCGTGCACAAATTGCAGAAGGCACTTCTGCTAATCTTAAAGCGGCAGTTGATGCCGGTATGGGGAAAGGTAATGTTCCTGAAATTTTTGACTACTTTCGTGAACTAGACGTTATTCGTTTATAACGTTATAGCGCTAATCTCAAGCGAGTATTGAGATCTAATGAATAAATAAAAAGCTTCGTAAGAAGCTTTTTTCTATTAAGCTTTTTACTTTTCTATCAATATCAAATAATGACTTTATTTTAACTGCCGAGCAATAATGACAGCTCAAGGCTATCCGGGACGTTTACCTTCAAAATAAGAACGTGGGGTAAAGTTGATGTACAACGCTTTAATTCTTTCTGACTCATACCATTCTACACTGTATTTTAGCCATCAATAGATAGTTAGCGCTTCGTGCGCTGTTATACCAAGTTTATTAAGTTTGTTCCCACTCAGCGCTCTTCTCGATGTTCAAAAACAAGGCGAATTTGTTTCGGTTTAGTCACTCTAAATAAAATAAATTTAACGATATTAGTGGATATCGAGAAAGCTCCCAGAGCTCGATTTTAAAAGCTTTACATACTGCGTTATTGATTTTGACAAGGTGCTCACAGGGATGTGAGTCATTAGAACAACGCAGGAGCCGTTGTCGAGAATAACCATTATCTTCAATCAATGCCTTGCCTGTATGGATGTAGGTACTAAGCTTCAGTCTGGAACTATGAACCTGTGCCTTAAGCCTTTTAATTCTCGCTGAGTGGGAAAGAACTTAATCAATCTGGTATAAGTTAGGCCTGAAGTTAAGCCGTAAGTTAAGTCTTAAGCTAGGCTTTAGGTATTAGATAATTATCGAGGGTAATAAATAGCGATGAGGAATGAGAAAAAATGAAATGAGTTCGTTATTATTCGGGGGAAAAAATTAAGTTTTCTGATCTCAGTTAAAGAGATCAGAAAATGGCATGACAGTCGATGGGTTTAGTTAAATATGAGCCGAGTTTGGAATTGAATATAAGCCACGCTTTTCGCTATTCCTCTGCTTAATTTCTTCTAAAGCTCTGGTTTCTACTGCATCAAATAAAGCGTTTATTAGCCGGTTAAAATGGCTATGCATTGCAAGTCTTGCTTGTGTCGAATCTCCTGACTTTAACGCAAAATATATTTCTTTATGCTCAGCCAGAGTTTTAGAATTATCTTTACTACAAACACTGTCATAATCTTTGATTATTTCCGGTGTTGAAGAGCGCAACTTCCACAGGTTTTGTGCCGAGAGCATCAAGGCACTATTGCGAGTGGAATTGGCAATGATATGATGAAACTCTTTATCTGCAGCAGCAATGAACTGGCTATTTTCCATGTCTACTAAGGTTTGATGTAAACGAACTAATTCATCTTCAGTAATAGTTGTGGCGGCAATAGCTGCAATCTCGCCTTCAATTAAGGCACGAGCTTGAGTAACCTCAAAGGCATTAACCTTGTTTTGCGCGCCCAGTTGATTAGCCGGTTTCAGTACATATATACCTGAGCCGGTTTTTACTTCAATTTTTTCTCGAACTTCTAATGCAATAATAGCTTCACGTATAGTCGGTCTACTGACATTAAAAGTTTCAGCTAATTCTCGCTCAGGTGGCAAGCGACTACCGGCAGAGTATGCGCCAGAGTCAATTAAGGCTTCTATTTTATCTACAATGCTCCAAAACAGCCTACGGTTGCTGCTCATAATATTTCCTTAACTAATATACTGATTATTTTTCACATCCATAATAAATATCATATCGCTTTCTTTACCCCTTAGCAAAATTATTACGCCTAATTAAGTTGTTTTTTCATTTTTTGGTATAGTGATTTTTATAGTTTTGGTATAAAGGGACGTATTAATTACTTTACTTTGTTGTTACCAGTTTTCTTTTTTATCTTTTTATTGGTAATGTAATTTGGTTGACAATTGCTTGGTGAGTTGGTTAAATCATACTAGCTTAAGCTAAAGAGATTGAAATCAGTATTGTTAAGCATTCTGTATTACGCTTGCTGTCATGCTGTTAAGTTTGACTGCTTTACTTTGTATTACCTTGTTTAGCTAATAAAGTTGAGCATAGTGAATCCGTTTAATTAGGTTAATTTAATGTTATTGAGCCGATTATATTAACGTTATTTTAAATATTACCTCATAGGTTAGTTTATGAACCCAGCTAAAATATCTCGACCAATAATGTCATGTATCATTTCACTAATGTGCTGCATATTAACAATGAAGTCATTAGCCGCTGAAGAATGGCTAGTAGCAGATCAGCAAGCCTATGAGCAGATATTAAGCAAAGTGAAGGCAGGCGATGATATCGTACTCGCCAATGGCACATGGCATAATTTTGAAATATTACTAAAAGGTGAAGGAACGAAACAACAGCCGATAACACTAAAAGCTCAAACTAAGGGTAAGGTTTTACTCACAGGCCAATCAAATTTAAGGTTAGCGGGTCAGTATTTAGTTGTTTCAGGGCTAGTTTTTAAAGATGGCTACACACCGAGCAGTGCGGTAATCGCATTTAGAAGTAACAAAGCAACTTTAGCTTATCATTCTCGGGTAACTGAAGTGGTTATTGATAATTACAATAACCCAGATAAACGCGAATCAGATTATTGGGTGGCTATTTATGGCCAGCATAATCGTTTTGATCACAATTACTTAGCAGGTAAGCGCAATAAAGGCGTTACGGTTGCTGTTCGTCTTGATAGTAAAAATAGTCAAGAAAATCATCATAAAATAGATCATAACTATTTTGGTCCACGTCCTATTTTCGGCTCTAATGGTGGTGAAACATTACGTATTGGCACCAGCCATTATTCTTTATCTAATTCATACACTTTAGTTGAAAACAATTATTTTGATCGCTGTGATGGTGAGGTGGAAATAATTTCAGTTAAATCAGGCAAAAATAACATACGTAATAATGTCTTTTTTGAATCAAGAGGCACACTGACGCTACGCCATGGAAATGGTAACGTCATTTCTGAAAATGTATTTTTTGGCAATGGCGTTGATCATACCGGTGGTATTCGTGTTATCAACAAAGACCAAATAGTTCGAAATAACTATATTGAAGGGTTAACTGGTTATCGTTTTGGTAGTGGTTTTACGGTAATGAACGGCGTACCAAATTCGAAAATTAATCGTTATCATCAAGTTGAAAATGCACTGGTTGAAAATAATAGTTTGATCAATGTTGCTCATGTGCAATTAGCGGCGGGTAGCGATGCGGAAAGATCAGCGGTACCGATAAGCTCTACCATGGAAAACAATTTAATTTTTAATGAAAATGATCAACAACCTTTTACTTTATTTGATGATGTCAGTGGTATTAGTTTTCAAGGCAATATTGCGAATACTAAAGCAGATGAAAAGTTAACAGCTGGCATTAGCCAAGAAAAAATAGCACTGAAGCGCGCCGCCAATGGCTTGCTTTATCCTGTTGATAGTAAGTTTGCTAATAAAGGTGCGCCAAAATCTCTTACGCCTATCGCCAAGTCAGCAACAGGTCCGCGCTGGTATGCAAAAAAAGATAGCTTAGTTGCCTTTGAGTCGGGAAAAACTATTCAAGTAGCCGCAACAGACGATGCTTTGTTTAATGCCGTACTTGCTGCAGGCGAGGGTGATATCTTGCTGTTAGCGGATGGGAAGTATGATGTGAGAAAGATGATTGATATTAATAAAACCTTATCAATTAAAGCTCAACACCAAGGAATGGCAAAAGTTACTTTTCAACGTTCAACATTGTTTCAAATTTCTGATGGCGGCAGTTTAACTATTGATGGTCTAGACTTTAGTGGCAGTAACAGCCCTGACGCTGCAGGTAACAGTTTAATTCGCTCACAAAAATGGGGCATGGTTGATAACTATCGCTTTGTAATGCGTAACAGTAAAGTGAGTGCGCTTGATATTAATCATTCATTTCATTTCTTTGATTCAGGCAGCGGTGCCTTCGCTGATTATATTGAATTAACGAATAACCAGTTTACTCATATTACCGGTGACGTGTTGCGCTTGAATAAGGAAATTGAAGATCTAGGCATTTACAACGCAGAATACGTTACCTTAAAGGGTAATAGCTTTGATGAAGTACAAGGTGCTTTAGTGAACCTATATCGTGGCGGCACAGATGAAAGCACCTTTGGTCCACATTTTGAAATGAGCAATAATACCGTTAAAAACAGTAGTAAAGGTAAGCGTAATAAAGCTGCTGCAAGCCTTTATTTACATGGCGTACAAGTCACGAATATTGAAAGTAATGTTTTTGATAATAGCGCCGTTGTTGTTATAGAACATACCGTTGGTGAGCCTAAAACGGTAGTTAAAAACAATAGCTTTAATAAAACAGCAGCGCCAAGCATTGAAGAGTTATATGCGCAAGGTCCTCATACCGCTGTACTTTCAAATAACCAGCAATCGTTGTAAGGATATTTATGAGCTTTTTTATGCCAACTACCATAATTAAATCAATAAAGCCCTTGTCGAAAAAACTCACCGCTGTTTTCAAGGCCACTGTGGGGCTTATGTTTGTTGCTAGCTTGACGACCAGTCAAACAGCAATTGCTAAAACAAGTCCTAACCTAGTGATTACTTCTGCTGATGTAACGAACATGCGTGCAGCTATTAATGTCGAAGGGCAATTCAAAACAACTTTTACGGCTAATAAAGCCGCTATCGATCAGCAAATGGCTGAGCCAATTACCGTCCCTATGCCACAAGATGGCGGTATTGCTTATCAGTTAACGCAAGATGAGCGTTATGCCCGTTATGTTCGTGATATGTTATTAACGTATGCTGAGCTCTATCCGACATTACCTTTGCATCCGGCAAGAAAAGTGGGTAAGCAAAACCCGGGAAAATTATTTTGGCAAAGTTTAAATGAAGCGGTGTGGTTAGTGTATACCAGCCAAGCTTATGATCTGATTTTAGCATCATTAAGCTCAGCAGAAAAAAACAAGATAGAGAGCGGACTATTTCGTCCTATGGTTAAATTTTTATCGGTAGACTCGCCGGAAACTTTTAACAAAGTGCATAATCACGGAACATGGACAACCGCTGCGGTTGGTATGACCGGCTACGTATTGGCTGAACCTGAATGGGTTGAACAAGCACTTTACGGTTTAGATAAATCAGGCAAGGGCGGATTTTTAAAGCAATTAGATGAGTTATTCTCGCCGCAAGGTTATTACAACGAAGGCCCATACTATCAGCGTTATGCCTTAATGCCGTTTGTTACTTTTGCCAAAGCGATAGAAACCAATCAACCAGAGCGTAAAATTTTTCAGTATCGTAATGGTATCGTGTTAAAAGCCATCGATACCACAATTCAGTTGAGTTATAACCAGTTATTCTTTCCTATTAATGATGCGATTAAAGACAAAGGTATAGATACCATTGAATTAGTTAACGGTGTCGCTATTGCTTATGGTTTAACGGGTGATAAAGGCTTACTGGATATTGCTAAACAACAAAAGCAAATTTTACTAACCGGTGATGGCCTAAAAGTAGCGCAAGCATTAGATAAAAAACTAGCACAGCCTTATGATTTTAAATCAGTCGCTTTTGGCGATGGTAACGATGGTAAACAAGGCGCGTTAGTCATCATGCGTCAAAATGTAGCAGGTGAACAAGCGGTATTATTTAAACCCGCAGCTCAAGGGCTAGGACACGGACATTTTGATAAGTTAACCTGGCAATTTTATGATAAAGGCGAAGAAATAGTTTCTGACTATGGTGCAGCACGCTTTTTAAATGTTGAAGCGAAATATGGTGGTCGTTACTTACCTGAAAATAAAACCTGGGCTAAACAAACGATCGCTCATAATACGGTGGTTGTTGACCAAGCAACACATTTTAATGGTGATGTGGAAAAAGGTAATGCCAATCATCCTGAGCTGATCTTCTTTGCAAAAGAGCAGCATGTCACCATTAGCGCAGCACATATTGCTAGTGTTTATGACGGTGTTGACTTAACGCGAACTATCGCACTGGTTAATTTACCTTCAAACTCAAACTCAAACTCAAGCTCAAGTTCAAATTTAGAGCAAAAACAATCATTTGTGATTGATGTTTTTCAGGTTACATCAGCCGAGTCGCATCAATACGACTTACCTGTGCATTATAAAGGTCAACTTATTAGCACTAATTTTCAACTTGCTACGCAATTAACCAGTTTACCGGTATTAGGTAAAGAAAATGGTTATCAACATTTATGGTTGAAAGCACAAGCGCAACCCGATGCGGGCTTATCGCAAATTACTTGGTTAAATGAAAATGGTCGTTTTTATACGCATTCGGCCATTATGGATGGCGACAGTTCGGTGCTGTTTACCCAAATTGGTGCTAATGATCCGCTGTTTAATTTACGTAATGAAAATGCCTTTATTACTCGTAAAAGTGATGCGATAAATCATACCTTTGTCAGCGTTTTAGAACCACATGGTGAATATAATCCCTCAAAGGAATTTACCGTTTCAGCGGTCAGTGAGGTAAAAAAGCTGTCACATCAAAAAATTAATAATATTGATGTTGTTGAACTTGCAGTGACAAGTGGGCAGCGTTATGTCTTAGCCTTTAATGCTGCTAAGAATTTTAAAGGTAAGCAATCAAATAGCTTTGTATTTAACGGCGCTAAATATCGTTTTAATGGCCGTTTTAAATTATTCGAAATTAACAATTAAATAGTTAAACCATTAAATATATAAATAAAATAAGTAGTAGGGGAAGCATCATGAGTCAAAGTGAACATTTTTCATTTGGTAATGAAACAGAAATTGAAGATATTGGCGGTGGATTAAAACGTCAAATGTTAGGTTACAACCACGAGCTGATGGCGGTTAAAATTTGGTTTGAAAAAGGCGCTATTGGTTACAACCATGCCCATAGACACTCTCAAGTGACTTATGTTGTTGAAGGTGAATTCCACTTTAACATTGACGGTGTTACTAAAATATTAAAGGCCGGTGATAGCTGTATGATGCCTCCGCATGCGGATCACGGCGCAACGTGCCCAACGGGGGGGATTTTAATTGATACTTTTAGCCCGGCCCGAGAAGACTTTGTTGAAGCTGGTGCTTTTGACCATATTGACAATCAGGAAAGCAGCTCATGAAAATAAAAAATTTACGCTGGTGGGTGATTCTGCTAATCGCACTTGCGACGGTGATTAATTATATTGACCGTTCAGCACTTAGCGTACTTTGGCCAGACATTGTTGAAGAATTATTTCCTGACGAAAGTGCTTTAGAACGCAAACAAATTTATGCCAATATCTCGATTGTGTTCATTTTATCTTATGCCTTTGGTCAAGCAATATTTGGTAAGATATTTGACTGGATAGGCACACGCTTAGGATTTGTACTATCCATTGGTGTTTGGTCGCTAGCAACAGCGGCTCATGCTCTTGCCCAAGGCGTACTTAGCTTTAGTATTTTTCGCGCTATTTTAGGTGTTGCAGAAGCGGGTAACTGGCCAGGTGCGGCAAAAAGTAATGCTGATTGGTTCCCTACTAAAGAGCGTGCATTAGCCCAAGGTATTTTTAACTCAGGTGCGGCTATTGGCGGTATTATTGCTATTCCGTTGATCGCTTATTTAACGGTTTATTTTAGCTGGCAAATGGTTTTTGTTGTCATTGGTATGCTAGGTTTTTTATGGCTCATTCCTTGGATTATTCTGGTTAAAGCGCCACCAAAATCACATCCATGGATCACTGACAAAGAACGCGAATATATCTTAACGGGCCAGAGAAACACTGAAGCTGAAAGTGGCAGCGACGAAGAAGAATATAACCCGTCAACCAAGGAGTTACTTGCTCATAAACAAAGTTGGGGCGTTATTATTGCTTCTGCCGCTATTGATCCTATTTGGTGGTTATTTGTTTTCTGGATCCCAATTTATTTAAATGAAGTGTATGCCATGGATGTTAAATCTATTGGTATTTATGGATGGGTGCCATACGTTGGTGCTATGTTTGGTGCTTGGTTTGGCGGCTTACTTGCGCAAAATCGTATTAAAGCCGGCTGGAACACAGATAAAACGCGTAAACTCACTATCACACTTGGTTGTCTTATTATGCTACCTGCACTCTTAGCAATGGCAAATCCAGGCGGACCAACAACGGCAGTACTTATTATGGCGGTTATTTTATTTGGTTTTCAAACTGCTATTGGTAATGTTCAAACCTTACCTAGTGATTTATTTGGTAAAAAAGCGGTTGGTACGCTTTCTGGCTTTTCGGGTATGGCAGCAAAACTTGGCGCTTTAGGCTTAACCGCTTTGGTGCCTTATTTGACGGCTGATGGAAACTATACACCAGCATTTGTTATTGGCGCATCATTAGCAATTATTGCCATGGCTGCTGTTTGGCTACTTATTCCGAAAGTTGAACCATTAAAAGCTAAGCAATAAATACTCAGTAGTCGATAGCTTATTATCGAAAAAATTTAATTAAAGTTAATAAGGTTTGTACATGAAAAACATTTTTTTATTCGGTGAATGCATGATTGAATTGATGTCCGCTTCACAAGGACAGTCATCCAATACCATGCAGCAATCATTTGCTGGAGATGTTTTTAACACTGCTGTGTATTTAAAACGTACTTTTGCCGACGTGCAGGTAAATTTAGTCACAGCGGTAGGTAAAGACCAGTTTAGCCTTGCTATGATCCAGTACTTTGAAAGTGAAAATATAGCTGCTGATCTAGTTTTTAAATCAGCAACGAGAATTCCAGGTTTATATTCTATTCAGCTGGATGCACAAGGAGAGCGCAGTTTTACTTACTGGCGCGAAAACTCAGCGGCTCGTCAAGTCATGCAACATATTGATGATGTTGCTACTGAGCAGTTATCAAAAGGCGACATGTTCTTCTTTTCTGGCATTTCTTTAGCCGTTATTGAGCCAGCAGCGAGAGCTGAATTTTGGCTTTTAATTGACAAGCTTAAAGCGGCAGGCGTACAGATTGTCTTTGATCCTAACTATCGACCACGTTTGTGGAGCGGTCCTGAAGAGGCGCAAGCACAATTTGCCTTAGCATTAGATAAATCAGACTTATCGTTACCTGGTGTTGATGATTTTGAGCAGTTATTTGGCATGACCAGTGTTGCTGAAGTTTACGATTACTGTAAACCCTTCCAAGTTAGTGAATTAGTGATTAAAAACGGTGAGCAAAGTATTTTAGTTGTGGTTGATGGCGTCAGCACTGAATTTGCGATAACACCTGTCGCAAACGTAGTTGATACCACGTCTGCTGGCGACTCTTTTAATGGTGTTTATCTTGGTGCACGTATTGAAGGCTATGGAGTAAACGATGCGATCACCTTGGCATCAAAAGCGGCTGGTTTTGTTATACAGCATCGAGGTGCGATTACACCAGCTGAGGAATTTAGTGTATTTATCAAAGCTCAGCTTGCCGCTGTGGCAAAATTTAATAAGGATTGACTATGACTTCATTTTCCACCCTGATGGGAAAGCAAACATTATTACCCATTATTCAAGCAAGTTCAGTGTCACAAGGACTAGCCATCGGGGAAGCTATGGCCGCAGCAGGTATACACTTAGTTGAAGTGGTACTAAGAACTGAAGCATCATTTGATATTATTAAGGCGCTTAAGCAAGAGTTACCGGCTTTAAAGGTAGGGGCAGGTACGGTCATTGACGCGGATATTTTAAAGCAGGCACTTGATGTTGGTAGCGATTTTATTATTACGCCGACAATTTCAAATAACCTGTTAAGCCATTTATCCGGCTGCACAGTGCCTGTATTACCCGGCGTGTCTACTGCTTCAGATATTCTGTTGGCGAAAGAGTATGGTTATAGAGAACTGAAACTGTTTCCTGCCTCGCTATCTGGCGGCGTACCATTTTTAAAAGCCATGGCTGCTGTTTTTAACAATATTATTTTTTGTCCTACTGGTGGCATAAATGAAAGTAATCAACAAGCGTATTTGGCATTAAAAAATGTTTTTGCTGTAGGCGGCACTTGGATTGCTTCACCTGATTGGGTTGCGAACCAAGAGTGGACGAAGATCACGCAAGCCTGTAAAGCGGCACAAACCACTCTATAACAGGCAGCTCTAGAAGCTGTAGATGTAAATGAGCAGTAACCTCGGTTATGAGAACACACTTAGGCACTACTGCTAAATACCAATACCATCCCACTACTCTGCTAGACTGCAAAGATACTCTCTCTAGCTTGCTGAGCTTGCTATGTAATTGTTTCGACTTGCGTGCTTTACTCTTTTCAATGAAGTTTAACTTATTGATATGAGTTGATTTATGGCGTATGAACATGGATATTCGCGACATATTAACTCTCCGCATGCGACATGCTTTGACGACATCAGTTAAAGTTATAATGCTGGTGATTTCATCATTTTCGCCAGCTATAAAAAGTCCTCGTTGCAAATTAATAATGTTTTCAGGTAATAAATCCTCTTAATTGTGCTTATTTCTTAAATCATAAAGCTTAAATGTTGCATTTTTGCCGAAATTTCGAATTGAAATAGTTGTCTTTTATTTAGATCTGGTTATATAAAGTAAGTGCTATTTTTTTTGAAAAACAAATAAAAAACAAATAAAAAACAACAAGAAACTAGCCGTTTACACGCATGCTATAGCCTATGCCTCTAGCGTATCAATACTAACCCTTACATTCGTTATGGTTTTATTGCGAAAGTGCTAGAGAAACTTGATTTGCATCAACAAAGCTAGTGGTGATGTGTAGTATTGTTAATATATGACAATCGTTGTGACAAATGTCACTTTAATGTCGAACTTTATGTTTATGCTGTAGGAATTTATGGTTGATTTAAGTCGTCGCAACTTTATGCGAGCCAAAAATGTCTCATCGCCACCTGCTATTCGACTGCCATGGACAGCTGATGAAAAACTGTTTACGCGAGGCTGTACACAATGTGGTGACTGCATAAATGCCTGTGAAGAAAATATCATTATTAAGGGCGATGGCGGCTTCCCTGAAATAAATTTTTCTGCCGGTGAATGTAGCTTTTGCCAAGCATGTGTCAAGTCCTGTAATGAGCCACTATTTAATCCATTAGATACTTTACCCTGGCAACTAAATATTGAAATTCAAACCAGTTGTTTAGCTAAAAAACAGATACATTGTCAAATATGTCAAGACAGCTGTGAGTCTGAGGCTATTGTTTTTAAATACCTACACGGTAGCGTACCTCAACCTGAAATTACATTAGAAGATTGTACTAGCTGTGGGGCTTGTGTAGCTGTTTGCCCTGAATCAGCAATTAACTTGTCAGTATCGAGATAGTCCACATCCTTTGTAGGAGCAAATAATGAGTGATTTAGAGCAATTAATATGGAATGTTTTGGGCTACACCTCAATGCCCTTCATATTTATATTCGGTTTTATTGCAACAGCTTTAGTTGCTGTTGTTATTTTAAAAATATTTGGTGCAAAACCAAAAAACTAATACATAAGCTAATCAGTAAGAGGGCAGGAAATGATCAATCTTTTAGAAGAAAGCCCGGTAAATATAGCTGGGGTTATGTTTATGGCTTATCCCGAAAAAGCGGATAAAGTTGCCGATAAACTAAAAGCATTCCCCGGTGCAGAGATACATGCAAAAGGCGAAAATGGCAGTTTAGTATTTACTGTAGAAGGGCTTGAAGGTGAAACCAATCAAGCAAAGCGTATTATTGATACCATTACCGATATGAGTAATGTGTCCGGTGTTATTTCATCATCGCTCATATTTCATCATAACGATGCAGGTTTAGTGCAACATCAGGGGAAAAAACTATGACTTTAACTCGACGTGACTTTATTAAAGCTAACGCGGTTGCAGCAACGGCGGTTGCCGCGGGTGTTGCCGTACCTGCGTCAGCAGCTAACTTAATTACCAAGTCATCAGAAAGCGCAATTAAGTGGGATAAGGCTCCGTGTCGTTTTTGTGGCACTGGCTGTAGTGTTTTAGTTGGCACTCAGCACGGCAAAGTAGTGGCAACACAAGGCGATCCAGAAGCTGAAGTTAACAAAGGCCTAAACTGTATTAAAGGTTATTTTTTATCGAAAATTATGTACGGCAAAGATCGTTTAACTCAACCATTATTGCGAATGACTGATGGTAAATTCGATAAAGAAGGTGAGTTTACACCAATTAGTTGGGACAAAGCATTTGATGTTATGGCTGATAAATTTAAAGCCGCGATTAAGAAAAAAGGTCCAACCTCAGTTGGGATGTTTGGCTCTGGCCAATGGACGGTATGGGAAGGTTATGCGGCGTCTAAGCTAATGAAAGCAGGCTTTTTAAGTAATAACATTGACCCGAATGCACGTCACTGCATGGCATCCGCAGTTGGCGGTTTTATGCGTACGTTTGGCATTGACGAGCCAATGGGTTGTTATGACGATTTAGAACATGCCGATGCCTTTGTCCTATGGGGCTCAAATATGGCTGAGATGCATCCAATTTTGTGGTCACGTTTAACCGATCGTCGCTTGAGTGCACCACACGTTAAGGTAAATGTTTTATCAACTTATAAGCATCGCAGTTTTGAACTTGCCGATAATGGCATGATTTTTACCCCGCAAACTGATTTAGCCATTTTGAACTTCATCGCTAACTACATTATTCAAAACAATGCCGTTAATGAAGACTTCATGAAAAAGCATGTCAATGTTCGTGAAGGTGTTACGGATATTGGCTATGGTTTACGTCCAACGCATCCGTTAGAAAAAGCCGCTAAAAATGCTGGCTCAGGTGCTTCTAAGCCAATGAGCTTTGAAGATTATGCTAAGTTTGTCAGTACTTATACTGTAGAGTATGCTTCCAAACTTTCCGGTGTGCCTGAGGCTAACTTAATTGAAATGGCCAAGTTGTATGCCGATCCAAAAGTAAAAGTAACCTCTTTTTGGACTATGGGCTTTAACCAACATACCCGAGGCGTTTGGGCGAATAACCTAATGTATAACGTACATTTGTTAACCGGTAAAATTTCTGAACCTGGTAATAGTCCATTTTCATTAACCGGTCAACCTTCAGCGTGTGGCACGGCGCGTGAAGTGGGGACATTCTCTCACCGTTTACCTGCTGACTTAGTGGTGAATAACCCTGAGCATAGAGCTATTGCTGAAAAAATATGGAAATTGCCAGCAGGCACCATTCCACCAAAACCTGGTTATCATGCCGTATTGCAAAACAGAATGCTCAAAGACGGCAAGCTTAATGCCTATTGGGTGATGTGTAATAACAATATGCAAGCGGCTGCGAACATTAACGAGGAAGCTATTCCTGGTTACCGTAACCCTGAAAATTTTATTGTAGTTTCTGACCCATATCCAACAGTTACTGCACAAGCCGCCGATTTGATTTTGCCTACGGCTATGTGGGTTGAAAAAGAAGGCGCTTACGGTAATGCTGAGCGTCGAACACAATTTTGGCATCAACAAGTTAATGCGCCAGGTGACGCTCGGTCTGATTTATGGCAATTGGTTGAATTCTCAAAACGTTTTAAAGTTGAAGAGGTATGGCCTGAAGAACTTATTGCTAAGCAACCCGAGCTTAGGGGCAAGACTTTATTTGATGTGCTTTATGCTAACGGCAAGGTAAATAAGTTCCCGATGTCAGAATCAAAAGGTGATAGCAACTTTGAAGGCGATGCCTTTGGTTTTTATATCCAAAAGGGTTTATTCGAAGAGTACGCTGAATTTGGTCGCGGCCATGGCCATGATTTAGCACCTTTTGATCGTTACCATGCAGAGCGCGGCTTAAGATGGCCAGTGGTTAATGGTAAAGAAACCAAATGGCGCTTTAGAGAAGGTCATGACCCTTACGTTGAAAAAGGCAGTGAAGTGCAGTTCTACGGTAAAAAAGATAATAAAGCGATTATTTTTGCCCTACCTTATGAGCCGGCAGCAGAATCGCCTGACGAAGAATATAACTTATGGTTAAGTACCGGGCGAGTGCTTGAGCATTGGCATTCAGGGTCGATGACAGCACGTGTCCCTGAACTTCATAAAGCGTTTCCTGATGCCGTGATCTTTATGCACCCGGATGATGCTAGAGAGCGAGATTTGCGTCGTGGTGATAAAGTCTTGATGGCGTCTCGTCGAGGTGAAGTTGAATCACGTATTGAAACCAGAGGTCGTAACCGTCCGCCGAAAGGCTTGGTATTTATGCCTTGGTTTGATGCCAAGCAATTAGTAAATAAACTGACACTCGATGCCACTGATCCGTTGTCAAAAGAAACTGATTACAAAAAATGTGCCGTGAAAGTAACGAAGGCTTAATGTTGATAAATTTACGCATCGATAACAGCAATTGTCGATGCGGGGGAGAGTTAAAATGAAATTATTATCTTTATTCGTTGCCGTTGTCACCTTTGCTGTTACGGTTAATGTAATAGCACAAGAAACGGTAAACCCCGGTGGTTTAACCACTATTCGTGGTGCCTCAACCATTGATGAAACTCGTCCAGCTGACAGGCTCAAACGTGTCATTAAGGATAAAAACCCAATAGCTCGTAATTATGTTCATCAACCACCGGTTATACCACATCAAACACGTGGCTATCGCGTTGATTTAAATAGTAACAAGTGCTTAAGTTGCCATAGTTGGAAACACGCAGCAGAAACAGGGGCAACTAAAATCAGCTTAACACATTTTGAAACTCGCGACGGTAAAACCTTGTCAGATGTTTCACCTCGGCGTTACTTTTGCTCGCAATGTCACGTAACACAAGCTGATGCCGCACCATTAGTTGAAAATACCTTTGAACCGGTTGAATCATTGGGTAATGAGTAAACCGTAGCAATACTAAGGGGTATAAAATGTTAAAAAATTTATGGACGTTCTTAACGTCGCCAAGTAGTGCAGCAATGTGGTTTATCTTAGCCATAGGGTTTGCGGGAGGGATTATTTTCTGGGGTGGTTTTAATACCGCGCTAGAAGTAACCAACACCGAAGAGTTTTGTATTAGTTGTCATGAAATGCAAGACAATGTTTACGAAGAGTACCGTGAGACTATTCACTATGCCAACCGCTCTGGCGTGCGTGCTACTTGTCCTGATTGTCATGTACCAAAAAAATGGACCGATAAAATTGTCCGTAAAATTGCTGCCAGTAAAGAAGTTTGGGGCATGTTAACGGGCGTTATCGACACACGAGAAGAGTTTGTTGATCATCGCCGCTCCATGGCAGAACGTGAATGGAAACGCATGAAAGAAAATGACTCTCTGGAATGCCGTAACTGTCATAACTTTGAATATATGGATTTCTCTGAACAAGGTAATCGCAGCGTTAAAATGCACGCTGACGCGTTAGCCTCTGGTGAGAAAACCTGTATTGATTGTCATAAAGGTATCGCTCATGAATTACCTGATATGAAAGGTGTGGAAAATTGGTAATTGCTTACAGATAACTGATAACTATTCTCTAGATGTAAAATGTAAAAAAGCAAACCATTAGGTTTGCTTTTTTTATCATTAAGATAAGTACTTCGCGCCATGATTTTGTGCTATGACTTTGCCCAAAACTACTTAATGTAATATCTTGGGCTTTTATGCCAGCATAACTTACTAACTAAGCTTAATTAAAGCTTTTTTGACATCACAATAGCGTCTTCATATCCAAAGCTGGTATTGCTTGGATAATAACCTGTTCTACGCGATATCTCGCTAAAACCATGATTAATATAAAGCATTTGCGCACTAATATTTTTCGCCCGCACTTCTAGAAAGATAGTTTTGCTAGCTAGTTTTTTACAATCCTCAAAAAATTGTAATAATAAGGTTTTACCGTAACCTTTGCCTTGCTGTGCTGGTGCGACACAAATGTCCATTAAGGTTGATTCACCGGCGACATGCTCACCGACATAGAAACCAACAATGGCCTTGTCAACCGTTAGGTAATCACCAAAATATCGGCCATCAATACAGCTGCGAAAGGTTTTCTCACTCCACGGATGTGGATGACAGGCCAATTCAATAGCCATAAGTTGTTCAACGATATCTTGATTTATTGGGCTAAACTGAGTGCTGTTGGTTTTTGTCATAGTGAACTTAATGGTCCTATCGATTGCCATAAGGCCTTTTTTAGTGCTGGCGAGTTGGCGAGAGTGGTTAAATCTGGCGTTTGTAAACAGTTATGCTTAAATTCAATACTATTACTATCGGTAAATTGCCAGTTAATAATCCCCAAGTCTAATTGATCTTTCTCAATGGCTAAGTCGGCATGGCTGACACCTAAACAACGTATGACATCATTAAATAATGACTGCTTAAATAACGTTTCGAGATCAAGGGTAATTGGCTTAACATTAGGTGCTTGTTGTACTGCCGATCGGCTTGATTGGGAACTGGATTTATTAGCTAGATTATTAACTGGAGTATTATCTTGTTTGGGGCTATTAGCATTAGCCATAGCTGAACCTGAAGTAAGACTTGATAAATCACGCCTTTGCCAAACCGTAATGCCCATGGCTTGTAATAAATCAAACTGTCGTTTGCTAATAGTCATATTATTTTAGCTATGTTTAAAACTGGCTATTATCATGACAGAGTTTTTAGTTAGGAAAAACCAGAATTTATTCATATTTTTGAAATAACAGTAAATTGTTATTAAAGAAGAAAATGGCAGGGGTGGAGAGATTCGAACTCCCAACCGTCGGTTTTGGAGACCGCTGTTCTACCAATTGGAACTACACCCCTGCAACAGATTCGAATTATACTGATGCCAAGCTAAAGGTAAAGGACAAATTACAAATAAATGACTGTTCGGCTAAATAAACAGCACACTTGTCCATTTTAAGTATTTAAAGCCAGTTTTTTGCTTGTTTATTCGCCATAACTAACCTTAAAACAAAATTATAAGGTTGTTAATTATTTTTCCAGTGACAAAAACGTGATTTTTCAGGGTAAGGATAAACATCCGCAAAAACGCCTTTGGCGACATTAGCTTGGCAATTTTGCCAATATTTAGCTTCTAGTAAATTAGCATGGTAACGTAAAAATGCTTGGCGATAGCGTGTATTTGCCAAGGCAAAGGTGGCAATTTCTTCTGGAAATACATCACCAGGGTCAACAGAATACCAAGGCTCTGAGGCATAAATTTGCTCTTCAGTTATTGGCTCAGGTTTGACGCGGAAATTGACTTCATTCATATAGGTGATTTCATCATAATCATAAAAAATGACGCGACCGTGACGAGTGACACCAAAATTTTTCAGTAACATATCACCAGGAAATATATCTGCGGCAATCAATTGCTTAATCGCTTTGCCGTAGCCGTACATGGCATTGTCAACTTCTTCATCACTTGCTGTCGCTAAATACAAATTCAAAGGCGTCATTTTACGTTCGATGTACATGTGTTTAATGATCACTAAGTCATTTTCAAAGCGCAATAATGATGGCGCAACCGTATTAAGCTCTTCCAATAACTCTACTGAGAAGCGTTGCTTAGGAAAAGCAACCTCAGAATATTCCATGGTATCAGCCATTCGGCCAACACGGTCATGTAATTTTACTAAGCGATATTTGCCCTTTACATCTGCTCGGGTCATATTTTTACTGGGTGAAAATTTGTCTTTAATAATTTTAAAAACATAAGGGTAAGATGGCAGAGTAAAGACTGACATCACCATACCTTTTATGCCAGGAGCGAGTTCCAGTTTGTCATCGCTGTTATCAAGATGGTTTAAAAAGTCACGATAAAACTGTGTTTTACCTTGCTTATGAAAGCCAATGGCGGAATACAAATCAGCACGGGTTTTATGCGGGATTAAACGGTTGAGAAAGTCGACAAGGGCATGTGGGTGCTGACAATCGACGAAGAAATAGGCACGAGCAAAGCCGAATACCACTGCCATATCCTCACCTTTTGTAATTAAGGCATCAATAAATAAGCCATCTTTTTCAGTATTTAACAACGAGATAATAAATGGCGTTTCGCCGGCGGGGGAGATCACTCGCCCTATAATATAGGCGCCCTTATTACGGTAAAAAACAGAATCGAGGATATCAAATTGCAAGTCAGATAATTGGTAGCGAGTTTTATGTGCTTGTTGGCGAAACTTGGCAATTAAAGTATTGATATCTTTTTTTAAGTGCGCAAAGGGCAGTGAAAAGTTTTGACTCTTAATGATCAGCGTAATGGTTTTATACAACCCATGTTCATCAGGGTGATAGCTGGTGAATATTTTGGGTGTTGGTAGTTTATCTAAACGAGTGGCGGTTGATTGCACGAAAATATAGGCATTGTGATAATACTTTCGCTCAAAAAGGTGACAAAAAACCGAATTATAGAAGCTTTCCGCTAATTCAGGTTGTGGATGTAAACTCAGTAATTCAATATAGCTGTTTTTTACATGTTGCCAAAGCTCATCATCGAGTGTGGTGATAAAAAAATCTTGTTTGATGGTGTCTAAGGTTTCACCAACACGCTGATCATAGAAATCGGTACGTGCCTTTGCTGCTGTTTGAATGTCATGCCAACGATATTGTTCAAAGCGCTGTTTGGCTGCTTGGGTAATTTCACTGTAAAGATATATGTGTCGCTCAAAACCGTTAATAATCGTTTTAGCGATGGCAAAAGCAAGATTTTTCATGGGCTACCTATGGCCAATTTCAGTCAGTTATTAGCCGATTGTGCTGATTAAGATAGGGCAAGTCAATGCTAGCTGTCATGACAAGTGCTTGCTATTGATCAAGCGCACGTATTGTCCTGACATATCTGCTCTATACACAATAAGAAAACAAAGGTCAGAGAATTGGTATCACAATAAAGTTTGATTTCAGCATACGTTAAAACATTGCTTTTGAGTGATTATTTTTAGCTTATAGTCGTTATTAATGATAGTGATGCCGCCTTAGCAATCTGAGCTTAATCGCGCTATTCGCTTAGCCTTGTTTTATAAGTTAATGCTTGCTATTCGTGCCGTGCAGCACTAAAATTACGCGTTTTTTCATCTTTAAACTAGTTTATTTATCATGCGCGTAGCCGATTTCTCATTTGACTTACCTGAAGAGCTTATTGCTCGATACCCGAAAGCTAACCGTTCAGCCAGTCGTTTATTAACCCTTAGTGGTAATAGCGGTGAATGTCGCGATGAAACTTTTACTGATATTATTAATCACGTTGAAGCTGGTGATCTCTTAGTTTTTAACAATACTCGCGTGATCCCAGCGCGCATGTTTGGTCAAAAAGCGAGTGGCGGTAAGTTAGAAGTGCTGGTTGAGCGTTTATTAGATGAACGCAGAGTGTTAGCACATATACGCTGTAGTAAATCCCCTAAAGCCGGTAGTGAAATACTGCTTGAAGGCAAAGTTACAGCTACCATGGTGGCAAGACATGATGCTTTATTCGAACTTGAGTTTCATGGCGAACAGCCGGTGTTATCAATATTAGATGACATTGGTCATATGCCATTGCCGCCTTATATCGATCGCCCTGACGAAGACAGCGACCGTGAGCGTTATCAAACAGTATATAATGAAAAACCAGGTGCGGTAGCAGCACCTACGGCAGGGTTGCATTTTGATGATACATTAATGGCAAAGTTAAAAGCCAAAGGTGTTGATTTTGCTTTTGTGACTTTGCATGTTGGTGCCGGAACATTTCAACCGGTTAAGGTTGATGAAATTGCCGATCATATTATGCATGCTGAATATGTTGAAGTACCGCCAAGTGTTGTTGAGCAAATAAAGCAAACCAAAGCGCAGGGTGGTAAAGTGATTGCTGTGGGTACTACTTCTGTACGCTCATTAGAAAGTGCTGCGAAAGTTGCTAAAGAACAAGATAAACCGTTTAGTGCTTTTTATGGTGATACCGATATTTTTATAACCCCCGGTTATGAGTTTGAAATTGTTGATGCCCTCATTACTAATTTTCATCTTTCTGAATCCACCTTATTGATGTTAGTGAGTGCATTTTCTGGCTACGAAAATATTATGAATACCTATCAACATGCGGTTGAGCAGCAATATCGATTTTTTAGTTATGGTGATGCGATGTTTTTAACCAAACGAGATCAACATACAGCATAGGTAGTAAATTATAGTGAACTAGGCCTTAGCTTAGCCACTAAAACAGAAAAGCTACTAGCCTGTTTCGCTAGTGGGCAAAGGATAAGATATGACAAAAGATACTCAGAGTAGAGAAAAAAAAATTATGCAATACCAATTGCTAAGCACTGACGGTAAAGCAAGGCGTGGTCGTTTAACGTTTGATCGCGGCACTGTAGAAACCCCAGCATTTATGCCGGTAGGAACCTACGGCACAGTAAAAGGCATGAAAACTGAAGAAGTTGCTGATACCGGCGCTGAAATATTGTTAGGCAATACCTTTCATCTCATGTTACGCCCAGGCACTGAAATCATTGAACAACACGGTGGTTTACATGGTTTTATGAATTGGGATAAGCCAATTTTAACTGACTCTGGCGGTTTTCAGGTCTTTAGTTTAGGCAAAATGCGTAAAATTACTGAAGAAGGGGTTAAATTTAGCTCGCCAGTCAATGGTGAAAAAATTATGTTAACCCCTGAGCGTTCAATGGAAGTACAGAATAGCTTAGGCTCAGATATTGTGATGATATTTGATGAATGTACGCCATATCCAGCCAGCCATGAAGAGTCAAAAGTTTCTATGGAGCTATCATTACGTTGGGCGCAGCGTTCTAAAGATGCACATCAAGGTAATAAAAACGCGTTGTTTGGTATTATACAAGGCGGCATGTATGAAGATTTACGTGAAGTCTCGGTAAATGGCTTAACCAGTATCGACTTTGATGGCTATGCTATCGGTGGCTTATCAGTAGGGGAGCCTAAAGAAGATATGATTCGAATATTAGATCATACCGCGCCCTTGATACCCGAAAATAAACCCCGATATCTTATGGGAGTAGGCAAACCTGAAGATTTAGTTGAAGGCGTTCGTCGCGGTATTGATATGTTCGATTGTGTTATGCCAACACGTAATGCGCGTAACGGACATTTATTTGTCACCAATGGCGTGATAAAAATTAGAAATGCCCGTCACAAAACAGACACAGGCCCATTAGATCCAGAGTGTGATTGCTACACTTGTAAAAATTATTCACGTGCTTATTTACATCATTTAGATAAGTGTAATGAAATTTTAGGCTCGCAATTAAATACCCTACATAACCTACGTTTTTATCAACGTGTTATGAAAGGATTGCGTGATGCGATAGAGCAAGGCAAACTAGACGAGTTTGTTGCACAATTCTATGCGTTACGCGATTTACCTGTTCCGCCATTAGCTGGCGCAGAAGCAGGTTAAAACAGTTTCAACTTCACCATTTTATAAAATTAATTAGAAAAAATAATAAGAGGAATTTATGAGTTTATTTATTAGCCAAGCCCACGCTGCTGCAGGACCTGCTCAAGGTGCTGACGGTACATCAATGTTAATTATGTTAGCCGTATTTGGCTTAGTGTTTTATTTTATGATCTATCGTCCACAAGCTAAACGTGTAAAAGAGCACAAAAGCTTAATGTCTGAATTATCAAAAGGTGATGAAGTATTAACACAAGGCGGCATTGTTGGTAAAATTGTTAAAGTTTCTGACGAAAAAGACTTTATCGTAGTAAGCATTGCTGAAGGTACTGAAGTTACTGTACAAAAAGGCGCAATTAACGCCGTATTGCCAAAAGGCACAATGAAGTCTCTATAACGAGATCTTATTGGTTTAGCTATAGCTATATTAAAAGTGCTGGTTGGTATTATTATCAATTGGCACTTTTGAGTAACTATAACAATGAAAAATTTATAAACATCACTCTACTATTAAGTCGTTATATTCGAGTGATTCAAAAGAAAATAGGATGATATTGTGTTAAACAAATATCCATTATGGAAGACATTGATGGTGCTATTTATAGTTGCTATTGGTGCAATCTATGCGTTGCCAAACCTATATCCTGAAGATCCAGCGGTACAGATTTCTGGTTTACGTGGCATAGAAACAACTGCCGCAACTTTAGATACAGTAAAGTCTCATCTAGATGAAAATAAGATTTCTTTCGCAAGTATCGCAATGGAAAACGGCCAGATTTTGGCGCGTTTTAAAGATACAGAGCAACAGTTACGCGCGCGTGATTTACTTGAAGATAGCATGGGTGACCAACATTCCGTCGCCTTGAACCTGACCCCCGCAACTCCACAGTGGTTAGCAAGCATTGGCGGTACACCAATGAAGTTAGGCTTAGATTTAAGTGGCGGTGTTAGCTTCTTGATGGAAGTTAACATGCAGGAAGCTATTGTTAAGGTACAAAAAAGTTTAGTAGATGATTTTCGTACTGGCTTACGCACTGAAAATATTCGTTACCGTTCAGTTAAACAAGTTAATGATGCCATTAATATTCACTTTCGTAATGCTGATGACTTAGTTAACGCAGAATCTTTTTTAGAAAAGCAAAATCGTGATTTATTATTTGCTAGTGATGAAAGTAACTTAACATTATCCGTTAAGATGAGTGAGCAAAAGTTAAAAGAAACTCGCGAGTATGCATTACAACAAAACATTACTATTATTCGTAACCGTGTCAATGAACTCGGTGTTGCTGAACCGTTAGTGCAACGTCAAGGCAAAAAGCACATTGTTATCGAGTTACCGGGTGTGCAAGATACTGCAAAAGCAAAAGAAATTTTAAGTGCAACAGCAACGATAGAGTTTCGTTTAGTTGATACTGAAGGTGACTTAGGGGCAGCGCTTAATGGCCGTGTTCCGGGTAGTTCGCAATTATTAAAAGAACGTAGCGGTCAACCGGTTTTATTGAAAAAACGTGTCATGCTTACCGGTGATCATATTGTTGATGCCGGTTCAAGTTTTGATGAATATAGTCGTCCACAAGTTAATATTACCTTAGATTCTGCTGGTGGCAACAAAATGTCAAACAGTACTAAGAGCAATATCGGTAAGCCAATGGCGACGGTATTCATTGAATTCAAACCGACTAATCGTGTTGATGCTGAAGGTAATACTATCTTCGAGAAAGTTGAAGAAGTGATCAGTGTTGCGACTATTCAAGCACGTTTAGGTAAAACCTTCAGAATTACCGGTGCCGGTAGCCAAGCTGAAGCACATAATCTAGCGTTATTACTACGAGCGGGTGCTTTAGTTGCGCCAATTCAAATTGTAGAAGAGCGTACGGTTGGACCAACATTAGGCGCTGAAAACGTTCAATTAGGTTTTCAAGCTATTATGCTAGGTTTTGGCTTAGTGTTCTTA
The DNA here is from genome assembly GCF_024585285.1 of Colwellia sp. M166. Lineage (NCBI taxonomy): Bacteria > Pseudomonadati > Pseudomonadota > Gammaproteobacteria > Alteromonadales > Colwelliaceae > Colwellia > Colwellia sp. M166. The sequence goes on along the minus strand of NZ_CP040755.1, from coordinate 1,080,837 downwards.
TTTATGTTGATTTATTATCGTGCCTTTGGTGTAGTAGCTAACTTAGGACTAGGTGCCAACTTAGTGTTGATTATTGGTATTATGTCAATGATCCCTGGTGCGGCTTTAACCTTACCAGGCATGGCCGGTATCGTATTAACCGTGGGTATGGCGGTTGATGCTAACGTACTTATTTTTGAGCGTATACGTGAAGAAATACGTGAAGGTAAGTCTATTCAACAGTCAATTCACCAAGGTTATGATGCCGCATTTTCCACTATCATTGATGCTAACATCACCACGTTAATTGCTGCTTTGATTTTATTTGCTGTTGGTACCGGACCGATCAAAGGTTTCGCAATAACGTTATCAATCGGTATTATTACTTCAATGTTTACTGCGGTTGTCGGTACACGTACGGTTGTTAACGCTGTTTGGGGTGGTAAACGCCTCGATAAACTGTCTATATAAGTAAGGCTTCAATATTATGCAAATTTTACAATTAAAAAATACTGTTGCCTTCATGAGTTACCGTAAGGCTGCGCTACTGTTAAGTCTTGTACTGATGCTTGCCTCGGTTTTTACCTTGGCAACGAATAAACTTAACTTTGGCTTAGATTTTACTGGCGGCACGTTAATCGAGATTGGTTTTGATAAAACCGCTGATTTAAATAAAATCCGCGAAATCATGGATACTAATGGCTTTGATGATGCTGTGGTTAAGTTTTATGGTTCAAGCCGTGATGTTGTCATTCGTTTAGCGACACGTGAAGATGTTAAGGCTGAAATGCTAGGTAACCAAGTGCTTGATATTCTTCAATCCGGTACTGGTGAAACCATTGATATGCGTCGTATTGAGTTTGTTGGCGCCAGTGTTGGTGATGAGTTAGCAGAGCAGGGCGGTTTAGCCATGCTAACCGCATTGATCTGTATCTTGGTTTATGTCGCTTTTCGTTTTGAATGGCGTTTCGCTTTAGGCTCTGTTTTTGCCTTGTTTCATGATGTATTGCTAACACTTGGTTTATTCTCTGTTTTACAGTTAGAGTTTGACTTAACCGTACTTGCGGCAATATTGGCAGTAATAGGTTACTCGCTCAACGATACTATTGTGGTCTCGGATCGTATTCGAGAAAACTTTAGAAAAGTGCGTGTTGGTGGTGCAGAAGAAATAATTAATATCTCTTTAACACAAACGCTTTCACGTACTATTATCACCTCAATTACTACCTTATTAGTATTGGCTGCTTTATTCTTTAAAGGTGGCGCATTAATACATGGTTTTGCAACCGCATTACTATTAGGTGTATTTGTTGGTACTTACTCATCAGTTTATGTTGCTAGTTCGGTGGCTTTGGCATTAGGTATTTCAAAAGAAGACTTAATCCCAGAAGTGATTGAAAAAGAAGGCGCTGATCAAGAAGAGATGACGCCTTAAGCAATTGTCAATCGGTGCGAACCGATTAACTAAAATAAACACAAAAACCGAGCAACTATGCTCGGTTTTTTTATACCATTAAATTTTGATGTAAATAAAATTATTGCTTTATCTGGCTGCTATTTATTTAACATAGTTCTTTTTTAAACTTAGAGGTTTTCTTTAAGTTATTGTATATAAGTCCTTTATTTATCTTTTTGTTTTTTATTTCTAGCTGATGTCATGATTTTTTTAACTTAATGCTGTCATCTGTTTGTCAAACTAGTGAAATAAAAACTACACATTACTTCAACAATTCTGTCATTTATTCTCCGTACTATTATCGCAAATTTTTTAATAATAAATCTGCGGAGCAGAACTGTAATGAATATCAAAACTCTATTTAAAGTAAGTGTAATTGCAAGTGCTATGGCTTTAGTTGGTTGTGGTGGTGATATCAAAATTGAACCAACCGTGAATGATAACAGTGTCGATAATAGTACAAATAACTCAAACAATACCGATGGCGGTATTGATACCGGTACGACAAATCTTTGTGCTATTCGTGGCGAGCTACAGGGCGCTTATGATGGTCGTGACTGTAATTACCCCGCAGCATTTGCCAGTAAAAATATTGAAATTGAAACAGACTTAACTTTTGCTGAATTACCTAACGATGGTGTGCATGTTTTTACTGGCGCGTTATTAATGGGTAAAGACTGTGATAGCACAACCGGTTGTACTGTTAATACTGACGGTCCAACCTTAACGGTTGAAGCAGGTGCTAACTTAGCGTTCACTTCAGGTGAAGCGATTATTCGTATTGGCCGTGGCGCAAAAATTAATGCCGTAGGTACACTAGAAAAACCGGTCAACTTTACTTCAGCTAATGCTTACGAGCGTTTAGATGTTGTTGGAAATGGTGCTCAGTTCGCTGATTGGGGCGGTATTATCATCAATGGTTTTGGTATTACCAATCAATGTACTGACGCACAGCGTGCTGCAACAACCTGTAATGTTACCACCGAAGGTGTTACTAGCTACTTTGGTGGCAATGATAATGCAGATAACAGTGGTGCGATTGAATTTGCAAAAATTTGGTACGCTGGCTCTGGTCCACGCTCTGGCGGTGAAGGTGATGATCTTAACTCACTAACATTAAATGCTGTTGGTTCAGCGTCTAAGTTTGATTACATTCATATTCACCAAGGTTTTGATGACGGCATTGAGTTTTTCGGTGGCGCAGCATCAATTAGCCATATTGCGGTAACTGACACGCAAGATGACGCGATTGATATCGACGCCGGTTGGCAAGGTAGCGGTCAATACATATTCGTTAAACACGGTACGGTTGAAACCAAGCAAGAAGTGGTTATTCCTGCGGTAATTGAAAATGGTGTAGTGGTTGAAGCAGAAAGAATTTTCCCTATCGGTTCAGATGTATTTATGGGTAATAACGGTTTTGAAACTGACGGCGAGAAAAACGGCGGCGCTGAGTACTCAGAAGCGCCAACATCAAACCCTACTTTTGCTAACGTAACGGTTATCACCACTGACGGTAGCTCAGTACGAGATGATGACCCATCACAAGCCTTTAAGTTTGATGATGCTATTAAATCTATGTACTACAACGTATTAATTGTCAAAACAGAAGGTGCTAACGGCACTAACTGTATCGAACATAAATCAGATGGCGAAATTAATGCCGATTCAGTTTCATTCTCAAACTCTGTGATGGCCTGTGTTAATGAATTCAAAGGTGAGCAAAGCTTTATTTCAGGCAAAGAGCCTGCAGCATTAACCGGTACAGCGAAAGCGGATTGGTTTGATAATAGCGCTGCAAACGTGCGTATTGCTAGCACATCAAGCGTGCTGTCAAATGCCTTTGCTACTGATGTTGATTCAGCTGATATCACTATCACAGCGAATGATTTATCAGGTCTAGGTAGCTTTTTCCAAGCCGGTAATTACATTGGTGCTGTATCAGAAAACGATACGAGCTCTGACTGGTACAAATGGGTTGAAGCGGCTGTTACAGCCGCAGATCAAGATTAATTAACGCTTAAAAGCAAATTAAGGCGCAGCACCAGTTGCGTCTTTTTTTTACTTGATTTGAAAGCAGGATGTAAACATGAAAACTCAACACAGACTTAAAAGAGTTTCTCTCGCGGTTGGGCTAGGGTTGTTAGCGAATATGCCAAGTGTGTTCGCCCAAGAAGCAGCTGGCGAGAATAGCGTTATGGAAGAAGTTGTGGTCAAAGCAACTCGCTTACAAGGCAGTGCAGCCGCGGTAATTGAAGAGCGTCGCAACCAAGCCTTTGTCGCTGATATTTTAGGGGCAGAGCAAATATCAAAAACCGGTGATAGCGATGCCGCATCAGCCTTAAGACGTGTGACCGGTTTAACCTTAGTTGATGGTAAATATATCTATGTTCGTGGTTTAGGTGAGCGTTATTCAAGCGCGCGTTTAAATGGCGCTAATATTCCAAGCCCTGATTTAACCCGTAATGTTATACCGCTTGATATTTTCCCCGCCAGTATTATTGAAAGTTTATCGGTGCAAAAGTCTTATTCACCATCAATGCCGGCAGCATTTGGTGGCGGCGCGATTGATATTCGCACTAAGTCGGTACCGAAAGACTTTGTTGCCAGCTTTGAGCTTGGACTAGCTTACGATGAAAATTCACCAGACGGTTTTACTTATGACCGTAAAGGCAATGGGCTTTCCAGTGAGTTACAAAATGCCATCGTGCAATACAAAGGTGATTTTTCACTGCGCAATATCATTTTAACGGATAACTTGGTTGATACAGACGCAGCAACGCGCGGTGAACAAGCGACAGCAATTAACCAAAACTTATTAAAATCATTACCACGTAATATGGTGATGAAAGATGATTCGCTTGATCCTACCTATAACGTAAAAGCGAGTATGGGTAATTCATTCGACGAAAATTATTTTGGTGGTCAGTTTGGTTTTTTAGCCGCTATTTCGTATGACAATAAATGGCAATTTGCGAATAAAAAGTCAGCGGTAGTAAGTGAGAACTTTTCTGACGATTGTAGTGAAACGCTACTGACCAGTGAGCAAATCGCTAACGCTTGTTATAACACGGTAAAAACTTCGCAAGTAACCACTGAAAATGAACGTTTAAGTGCGGTATTTAACTTAGGTTATCAACTTGATAACCACAAATTATCTTGGAGCAATATCTACCTTGAAGATAATGAAGACGAAAGTGTCATCGGCATCATTGAAAGTCCGAATGGCAGTACCGTTGATACCATTTTTGGTAACGGCCAAGCGCAGCGTTCACATGAATTTAATTATGAAGAACGTTCATTAGAAATTATGCAATTTACCGGTAAACACACCTTTACTGACTACGCAGGTATAGGTTTTGACTGGCAATATACTGAATCTACAGCAGAAACAGAAATTCCAACCGATGTTAAATACAAGTTTATTGATACTTATAGCGATGGACAATACCAAAGTTCAGCTATAACGGGTGATGATAATAGAGCCGTTTATTCGTACTTATCATTAGAAGATGACGTTAAATCTTATAGTGGCAATGTTACTTTACCTTTGTACTTTTCTGATCTCGAAGTTGAGTTTAAAGCCGGCTATGATTTTTCAGACAAAGGTCGTTATTACACAACCTCTAGTTTTACGGTTAATAATGACAGCGGTGTGAAAATTCCAGTTAATAGTGGCGCAGATTCAGTACTGGGCGTAACCAGTTATCTAAGTGATGAGTTACTCGACAATAACAATATTTTAGTCGACTTTAATGAGCCCACAGCACCTGATGCAGATGACTATATTGCCGGACAAAAAATTGATGCTGGCTACGGTGCTTTTGATTTGATTTATCAAAATATCTGGCGAGTAAGTGGTGGTGTTCGTTATGAAGAGTTTAAACAAACTTCACTTGCTACCTCGAGTTTAATCTTTAAAAAAGAAGATTTAGATATTTTTTTCTCAGAAGAGAAAATAGAAAACGGCAGCATTATTGAAGATGACTTCTTCGGTGCTTTAGCCTTCACCTATATTGGTGGCGATGATTATCAAATTCGCTTTGGTTATGGCGAAACGGTTGTACGACCTGATCTGCGTGAAGTAGTGCCAGTGGCTTATTACGACCCATTAACCGATATTCGCACCATTGGCCGTGTTGGCTTAAAAAGTAGCCCGATTAAAAACTACGATGCCCGCTACGAGTATTACGCCGATAATGGTAATAACTACTCAGTCGGCTTATTTTACAAAGATATTGAAAACCCGATAGAGTCAGTGTTATCGATTGGTGACGAAGACTACACGCTTTCATTTGTTAATGGTGAAAGCGCAGAAGTTTATGGCGTTGAAGCTGAATGGCTGTATGACTTAACCTGGGCTGCTGATGGTTTCTTTACTTCAGGTAATATTACCTTGAGTGATTCAGAAGTATCGATAAACCCAGCCTTTGCCGGTAATTTAACCAATCCTAAAAAGCGTATGACCGGGCACTCAAAATATGTCATGAACTTACAGTTGAATTACGATGCCGCAAGCGGTAATCATAGCAGCTCGTTGGTCTATAACGTATTCGGTGAACGTATTGTTGCATCGGGTGTTGGTGGTAGAGAAGACGCCTTAGAGCAGCCATTTCATTCACTTGATGCAGTTTATACTTACTACCCGGACTATAATTCGAAAATAAAAGTTAAGGTGAAGAACTTACTCGGTGAAGATCAAGAAGTCACGCAATCTGATATTACCGTACGTTCGAAAGAAGTGGGCACTATCTTTAGTGTAAGCTATACATACGACTTTTAAGTAATTTTATGTAATTAATGTCGTTATGCTAAAAGCTAGTTAGGAAACTAACTGGCTTTTTTTATTTTTACCTTAACTTGTAAAATGAGAGCAACAGATTGGAAATTTCGCATCAAGAACTTCAATCATTTACCTTTTATGATCTATTTTTTTGATTTAACTTCTGAGAAATGAATAAGCCGACACAAGGTTTAGTAAATCTATCTGAGCTCTTCTTCGATAATCAAGATCCAATATGCGTTTTATTTTTCAAAATATGACGACTTTTTTTAATATAAAAACGACATTTTTATTGTTGAATTAATTCTTTGTGAATATTAATTCAATTATCCTACCTTTTAATTCGCTTTTGCTTGTTCGTTATTATGCTTGTTTTTGTCTTTGTAGTCGCTGGTTTTAGTTTTTATACGGTATTTTATATGGCTTTAGAGCATTTTTATTATAAGGTGCATTGTTTTTTATGCAAAAAAGTATTCATGAACCTTAGCTTTTATTTTGATTAAAACGCTACTTTTTGACATAAACCGTATTTTCATCCATAGCTTTAGTTCATGTGAATAGCGTATTGAAAAACGTTGTTTATAGTTAATTCACATTAAGCTATGGAGAGTTTCTCTCCTCGTTAATACACCAAAGAAAAAATAAAAAATAGAGGTTTTACTTAACATGAAAAGCAATAAGTTTTTAACAAAAACATTTCTTGCTGTATCAATAGCGAGTTCGTTAACCATAACAGCCATTACTGCTGAAGCCAATGCAGAATTGGTTTCAGCCATAGAAGTAAAAAGCAATGTAGCGAAAAAAACAGAAAAACGTTATATCGTCAAATTTAAAGCTAATCGCGGGCTAGCTAAAGAAAAAGTTTCAAGCAAAGAGAAGCGCTCAGTTAATTCAAAGCATTTGGAAAAACACGGTGCAAAAGCACTCTTTCATATGGATAGGTCAAATGCTGTCGCCGCAAAACTCAGTCGTGCACAATTTAAACTCTTACAAAGCGATCCTGATGTCGAATATATTGAAGAAGATCCAGTCCGTTATTTAATTGATAGTGTTACCCGTGCCTTTGATAAACGTAAAGTCGCCGCAGTTGCACCTGCCGCAGAGTCAGCACCTTATGGTATTGCCTTAGTACAAGCTGACCAAGTCAGTGATGCGGCAACGGCTAATATGTCGATTTGTATTACCGATACCGGTTATGAAGGTAATCATGAAGACTTACGACCTTATACTGACGCAGGTATTACCGGCGATAATGATGATGGCTTAGGCAATAATACCGGTAACTGGTGGCAACCGGGCCATTCGCATGGTACGCATGTTGCGGGCACTATTGCGGGTCTTGGTAATAACGGCAAAGGCGTGGTTGGCGTAAACCCGAGTGGCTTACTCGACGTACACAACGTAAAAATATTCAATAATAGTGGTACTTGGGGCTATGGCTCAGATATGGTACGCGCGGTTGAGCAGTGTCAAGCCGCAGGTGCTAAAGTTATCAGTATGAGTATTGGCGGCGGAGCCTCTAGTACGACAGAAGAAAATGCTTTTATTGCCGCGGCCAACGCCGGTTTACTTAATATTGCGGCTGCCGGCAATGATGGTAATACATCCTTGTCATACCCTGCATCATATGACTCAGTTATGTCAGTTGCCGCGTTAGATGCAAATAAAAATTTAGCGTCATTTTCACAGCGTAATGCGCAAGTGGAAATTGCGGCACCGGGTGTTGCGGTAACGTCAACCATTATTGGTAACAGTTATGCTACTTGGGATGGTACTTCAATGGCAACACCTCATGCCTCAGGTGTTGCCGCTTTGGTGTGGAGTCATTTTCCAAGTTGTACTGGTGAAGAAATTCGCCAAGCAATGAACCTAACCGCTCAAGATTTAGGCGCGTCAGGACGTGATAACAGTTATGGTTATGGGTTAGTACAAGCGAAAGCAATGTATGATGCATTAGCTGCTGACGGTTGTAGTGGTATTACGCCACCGCCACCGCCAACATCTGGTGTATTAGAGAATGGTGTGGCGCAGACCGGGTTATCAGGTAGTACTTCTGAACAACTTAATTTTACAATGCAAGTCCCTGCGGGAGCTACGGGTATCAGTTTTGATATGAGTGGTGGCACTGGCGATGCTGATTTATATGTACGTTTTGGTGCTGCACCAACAACAGCTACCTATGATTGTCGCCCTTATGCGAATGGCAACAACGAGAGTTGTACCGGTACCAGTGACAATGGAACGTATTATGTCATGATGAATGGTTATAGCGCCTTTAGCGGTGTTAGCTTAGTGGGCAATTATACTGATGGGTTGAATCCTCCTCCGGGCGGTGGCTCATATACTAATGATACCGATGTTAGTATTTCCGACAGAAAAACTAGCACTAGCGTCATTGATGTTACCGGTACTGGCGATTCAGGCTCTGTGACGGTCAATGTTGATATTAAGCACACTTGGGTTGGTGATTTAAAACTTACCTTAGTTTCACCAACGGGTGCCTCTTCGGTATTGCGTGAATATACCGGCGGCTCAGCCGACGACATTACCGATAGTTATGTTATCGATGCAACCGGTATTGAGCGTAATGGTAATTGGAGCTTGAAAGTATATGACAACGCTCGTGGCGATACTGGTTATATTGATACTTGGACCATTAACTTTTAAATAATTGTTAATAGTCGACGTTAGAAATAAGCTAATGCTGAGTAGCACTCATCACATTAAATGTGATGAGTGTTCTTTATTGGCACCAAGTGAACATTTCCAAACGCTAAAAAGCTGTGCTTAGGTAACCTTATTACTTGCAACAGCTATTAAACTCAGAAGAGCACAAATCAGTATATTTTATTAGTGCTACTGGCTCGTACCATTGCAGTTGCACTAATACCAACAAAGGTAATAGTGCCTAACCGCCAGAAAACTTGTTTTTAAGGAAGTTTTTTAACTTGTCTTTTTGTTTGTCGAGTTGATTACTAAACTGCGCAGTTAACATATCTTTGATTTGATTTTGGCTACCATTACTGAGTTCTTGCCAATTAGACCACTGACTTATTTGTTTATTGGAATCTGTTAACGGACTTTGTATTTTAGCCGTTAAGGTTTGTTTGATAGTTTGCAGCTGTGCTTGTTGTTCACCGGTTAAGTTCGTCAACATCGCACGAGTGAACTCTTTATCTAAATCTGAAGTAAAGCTAAGTTCAGGCGCACTAAAGTTGCCTTTTACTTGCGTTTGAATATGCATGCTATTGAGCTGACTTAAGGTATTAGCGATAGTTGTGGTTAATTTATTGCTGCCCTTAGCCGATATCGCTAACTGACTTAGGTCAATACTACCGCTACCGTTGATTAGATTTTCGTCGATGGCAACCGTACCATTACTGCTCATTAGTGCGGTCTCTATTGCGCTGGTCAGCTTCTCTTCATCAAGCAATGCTAGATCGGATAATACTAAACCTTGTAAACTCCACTTTTGTTGCGCTTTTATACCGTTATCTTTGAGCCATAAGTCGCCATCAATTTTTAACGATTGCCATAGTTTGCTGCTCGTTGAATTGATAGTAAATAAGGTTGGCTGAGCAATTTTATCGTGCTCGTTGGTGATGTTTTTCCAATGACTTTCAATGGCTTCATCTTGCCAGTTCAGTGAGATTTCGGCATTTTTAATTAAGAATTCAGGTAAAGCTTGATTGTCACTAAATTCAAGCCAACGTCCCTCAGAGCGCAAGTCTTGTTGTTGCTCTTCAGCTTGTTTATTGCCTAGCAGTGGCGCAGCAATTTGATAAGCGCTAAGTAGATACTGACTCCATAGGGTTGCTTGTTGACCAAAAACCATGCCCGTGATGTTATTAATTGCCGCCGCATCGCCTGACATTAATGCCTTAAGTTGTAGGTAATCTTGGTTTGGCGCCGCTTTTAATTCAGCCATTTTTACTGACATGGTCTCTTTTGCGGTCAATGCTGCTTGTTGAAAGTCATTGATTTTTTGTTGTTCTTGTCCTAATTCTTCGCGTAATTTATCAAAGGATTTTTTCGCCGTTAGTAGTTCTTGCGGGTCTTTATAATCGGTATCAGTCAGGGCTTTAATTCTTGTTTGGTAGCTAATAAGTTTAGTTTTATCTGGCAGTTGTTGGTATAGCTGAGTAAGCTGCTGTTCGTTCTGGCGATAAACTTGTTGAATTTCTTCAATAGCTTTAGTGGTTTTTAATGGCGACTTCGCTAACAGTTCATCAACACTGGGTAGCTCTGGTTGCTCGGGTAATAATTGCTTCAAGCCTTGTTTGGCAGCTTCATTAGGTTGGCGATAAACTTCACCAACAGCAGTGCGCGGTTGGGCAAAACGAAGTTCCGAAACAGTGAGATTTTCTATGATCACTTTACGTCGTAACAAAGGCGTTAAGTAAATCTGTGCATGAGCTTGTGCTATTTGCAGTTGATTATGGCTAGGCTGTTTTGGGTCGGTAATTTGCAAACCCTGCAAGCTAACGCCAAAAGGCGACAAGGTGTGGCTAACATTGGCAATATTAACCTCGGCACCGGTAGATTTTTCTAGTACTTCAATAACACCAAGCTTTATCCATAAATCAAGAAAAAGAAAAAATATCCCAGCAATTAAGCTGGAAAGTAGCGCAAAAGCAATTAGCCCAGGCCAACGAATAATTTGAGTCATATTAATCCCCTAAGGTTTTAAAGAGTTGATATAGCTTAGTGCCTTTGAGAAAAGCGACGATTTTTAATTTTTCTATATAAGCCATGAACCTTTCGCGATACTGAACGATGAGTATTTTACTGGTGATCAGTACAATAGGACAAAGTAAGACACTAAGCACGAAGCTGCCTAAGGTTAGGGTATGGAAAAATTGACTCAGTAGGCCAATATCACTGTTATAGAGTGCAGTCCAAAAGCTTTGTAAACTCTCATGGGTAAGTAAGCTCTCACCTATGGTGATCATGGCGGGATCTAATAGATATGCAAGACCTGAAAATAGCGATAAAGCAATTAAAAAGGTACTGAGGTTAACTCTGAAAAATAATACGATGAAAAGTACGATTAAATTATGTAGGCGCAACAATGGCGTTAGTCCCACTAACATACCGAACATAATTCCTAATGCCAATTGCCACGGACTGGCGTCAGAGCTGAGCGCTTTTAATAATTTGGCGATGAAGACCATAATTTATCCCTAAAGTGAGTCTAAAAATGCAGTTAGTGTCAATATAGCTTAACCAATATAAAGTGTGGTTAAGTTACACTCGAGCACGCTTGCTTTTAATACGTATTAAACGTTTGATAAATGACACTGAGCACTAAGTGCTAGCTGAATCTAAACCTTAACTATAAGTTTAGCTCAGTTAGCAATATTAATTAATTGCTCATCAGTGCAGCTGATGTGTTTGCTTGCTAACTTGTCGTTGTTGATAAAATCTTTTAATATCAAGGGCTATAGATGTTACCCATTTGATTTTTTATCGTTAATTTAAGGTTTACAGTGTATCGTTATTCGTTACGTTTGCAAACAACAGGCTGAAGATAAGTGGTGTGTGTAATAATATTGTCTCACATGATTATTGCTAGTGCAGATAGCAAAAAACTGTGCTATTGACGTAGGAAGTTTATTACAAATTTAAATTCTATAGCTGCTCAGTTATTTGATAAATATTAAAAGCAAAAGCCAGGACTACGCTGGCTTTTGCGGATAACTTAATCTATAGCTGCGATTGAATGTAGTTTTCTAAGCCGATGGTTTTAATCAGGCCAAGTTGTTGCTCTAACCAGAAAGCGTGATCAACTTCAGTATCGTCTAATAATTTTTCTAAAATTTCACGTGTCACGTAATCTTTTTCTTGCTCACATAACGCAATAGCGGCTCTAAGCGAATTAGCCACCGCATATTCGACGTCTAGATCACTTTGCAACATTTCAGGTACCGTTTTGCCGATATGTAAACTTGGTCGCGTTTGCATATCAGGTGAACCTTCTAAGAATAAAATACGTTGGATCAGCATCGAGGCGTGTTGCTTCTCATCATCAAATTCATGATCGATACGTTCAAATAACTTCATGATACCCCAATCTTCATACATGCGAGAATGAATGAAATATTGATCCATGGCAGCTAATTCATAGGCGAGTAGGCCATTTAATGCAGATATAACTTGAGTATTACCTTTCATTTTAATTTTCCTTCTAACTGAGTCTACTGATGTCTGCGCTATAATTGAGCCTGAATGTATTTCTCAATACCAATACTATCTATTTGATATTGTTGGGTTTCTAACCAGTCTAAATGCTCTTCTTCATCGTTTAATATAGCATCTAACATTTCGCGACTAACATAGTCTTGCTCCTGCTCGCAAACCATAATAGCGTTACGCACTACGTCAATTTGGGCGGTTTGAAAACGCGTATCGCAGCTGATCATCTCTTGAGTATGTTCACCAATAGCCAGTGGCGCTAGTTGCTGTAAGTTAGGTAAACCTTCAAGAAATAATATGCGTTCAATAACTTTATCAGCTTGTTTCATATCAAGAATAGATTTTTTATAGCACTTACTGTTCAGTGCATTGATACCCCAGTTTTTGTACATACGGGCGTGAAGAAAGTATTGATTAATGGATGTGAGTTCACTGGTCAGCACTTTATTTAGTATTGCCAGAACTGTCGGGTTACCTTTCATTAGAGCCTCATATTTAAGATGATTAAATGTTGACTGTAATTATAGGAATAAAAACTAAGAAAGCAAAAGGTATATTGTAAAAAACCTTTAAAAACAAGTGTTTGAAAATAGGAATTGTTATCAGTTGCGATTAACTATTAGCTAAGACCTTGTTAACCAACTGCTTTAAATAAACTTTCATCGATAATGGTGTTATCTATAATATTTTGTGCCGTTTTAACACATGTGCCACATTGTGAGCCAAGCGGTAAGTGCTGCTTTAACTCACGCATAGAGCCAACGCCAGCTTCACTGACTAATTGTTTAATTTGGTGATCTGTGATGCCTTTGCAAATACAAACAAACATGATAAAAACTTCGCATATGATTGATAACGCGATTGATAATAGTTCTTATTTAAGTTGATTTCAACAATTAATTTCTTAAAAAAAATAGACCATTGATATATAAAGAAATAAATAATAGCATGTTATATGGATGACGAATGTACAGATAGTAAGCAACCTATTCGATTATTGTTTAATGACATTGCTTCGATAGTATTGCCCAAGATAGCAGAGGCATTGATATTAATTGAGCTGAGCTTAAGTCACTCAAATAGCTTAACATACTCAAAAAGTTTAGGTTCATACAATAGTTAAGGAAAACCAGCCTATTGCTTAGTCATAACATAGCAAAATCAGAAAGCGCTTTGTTTTATATCGCGTCGAGTTTTTTACCCAACAGATCTAGCATACTGGCATTTAATGTCGATAACTGTAATTGCAGTTGTCGGCGCTGCTGATCTGCCGCTTCACCCTTATCATTTTTTATCCGGCTTAGCTTTTTTTGTACTTCTTCTATTTGTTCTTTAATTTCCTCTAATAGTTTGTCATTTGTACTGTCTGCCGCGCTAGTAGCCTCTTGTGTTTCGCTTGGTTCTTGGCGAAACATGGCTAATGCTTGTTCTGAAATAGTTACTTTTTCTTCTGCCAATACTTTTGGCGTTGAGGTTAATTGTTTTTCAACATATTTCATATGTTCGAGAGAGCCATCATTTTTATCTCGAACAGATAAGGTTTGGTTTGTTTGTGCCAAAGATGTTGAATTACTGGTTAATAATGTATTCATATTAAAAGCCTTATTGTCGCTATTTAGGGTATCGGCCAGTTAAAAGAAATATTAAGTTATTTTTAAATAATCCTGATTAAATATAATTATTTTAATATATATGTAATATGTTATATTTCTTTTAATAAATCACTATTTTATGAGATGACAATGACACCGACTGACTTTTTTAAATATCTTGCTGATGATATACGTCTGAAAAGTGTATTGCTGATAGCTCAAGAAGATGAGCTTTGTGTTTGTGAACTTATGGTTGCACTTACAGAGCCGAGCCAGCCCAAAATATCACGTCATTTAGCGCTACTAAAAAATGCCGGCTTGTTGGTAACACGTAAACACAAGCAATGGGTTTTTTATACGATTAACCCAAACATACCGAGTTGGACACAAGAGGTTATTAACTTAACGTTAAGTAAAAATTTAACCTTTATTGGTGAAAACTTACAGGCCCTAGAAAATATGGGCGATAGACCAACACGTATTGCCAGTTGCTGTGTGTAACTTTAAGTAGAAGCTTGTTTTTACCAAGTTGTTACAGTGCTTAACAATATATATATACGGTACTTAACTATGCCGCGCAGCAGGTTGAAGTATCATTTTGACATACAAACAGGATATTTATCATGATGATTAAAATAGGTATTAACGGCTTTGGTCGTATGGGGCGCTTATCAATGCGCGCGGCATATGATTGGGATGATGTTGAAATTATTAAAATTAACGATCCCGCCGGTAATGCCGAAACGTTAGCTCACTTACTCAATTTTGATTCAGTTCATGGTATTTGGCAGCATCAAGCTGAACATGTTGACGATACTATTATTATCAACAATAAAGCTATTGCCTGCAGTCGTAACCGTAATATTGTTGATACCGACTGGTCTGATTGTGATGTAGTTATCGAGGCCTCAGGGGTAATGAAATCTAAAGCGTTACTAAACGCATATTTAGAGCAAGGGGTTAAGCGCGTAGTGGTTACTGCACCCGTTAAAGAAGACGGTATTTTGAATATTGTGATGGGTGTTAATGAGCAAGAATATGACGCTAATCAGCATCGTATTGTTACGGCTGCGTCGTGTACCACTAATTGCCTTGCACCGGTGGTGAAGGTTATCCATGAAAAAATAGGCATTAAGCATGGTTCAATGACGACTATTCATGACATTACCAATACGCAAACCATATTAGATGCCCCCCATAAAGATTTACGTCGTGCCAGAGCGTGTGGCATGAGTTTAATTCCAACCACTACAGGCTCTGCCACGGCCATCACTCATATCTTTCCGGAATTAAAAGGTAAGCTTAATGGTCACGCTGTTCGTATACCACTAGCAAATGCCTCGCTAACAGATTGTGTTTTTGAATTGCAACGACCGACAACCGAGCAAGAGGTGAATAATTACCTAAAAGCTTCTGCAGAAGGTGAGCTTAAAGATATTTTAGGTTTTGAAGAGCGCCCGCTAGTATCGATTGATTATAAAACGGATCCACGCTCGTGCATTGTTGACGCTCCGTCAACAATGGTTGTAAATGGTACGCAAGTTAAGCTTTATGTCTGGTATGACAATGAGTGGGGTTATGCAAATCGTACGGCAGAAATTGTTCGTATGGTGGGAAAATCTGATTTGAAAAATGATAAGTCAATTTAATAATTGGCAAATGAACAGTAGAAATTATAGATGAAAGCATTAAGCGGGTTATCGACTCAGGTAAAGCAGTATTTAATTATTACTGGTAATTATTGGGCATTCACCTTAACCGATGGTGCTTTGAGAATGTTGGTTGTGCTGTACTTTCATCAACTGGGATATAGTCCGCTTAATATTGCTTTACTGTTTGTATTTTATGAAATTTTTGGTGTTGTTACTAATTTGGTTGGCGGTTGGTTAGGGGCTCGTTTAGGCTTAAATAAAACCATAAATATAGGCTTAGCGCTACAAGTTGTGGCATTAGCTATGTTATTAGTGCCAAGTAATTTACTGACCGTATTTTATGTTATGGCCGCGCAAGCTTTGTCGGGGGTTGCCAAAGACCTCAATAAAATGAGTGCAAAAAGTGCCATTAAGTTGTTAGTGTCTGCAGATGAAAGTCATAAGCTATATCATTGGGTTGCATTACTTACGGGCTCTAAAAACACCCTGAAAGGTATCGGTTTTTTTCTTGGTGGTTTAATGCTGACTTGGTTAGGGTTTACTGGCGCAATAGCGGTGATGGTTATCATGTTAATCATCGTATGGTTATTTAGCATGGTTAAATTGCAAGCGGATCTGGGCAAAGCGCAAAACAAACCAAAATTTAAGGATATATTTTCAAAAAGTAAAGCGATTAACTTGCTCTCTGCCGCCAGATTGTTTTTATTTGCAGCCCGGGATGTTTGGTTTGTTATTGCCTTACCTGTTTTCTTAGCCGCAGAGTTCTCTTGGTCGCATAGCTGGGTCAGTGGTTTTATTGCTGCTTGGATTGTGCTGTATGGTTTGATGCAAACGCTTGCACCTAAATTAACTGAAAAGCCCTCAGGTCAAGCGCCGAACAGTAAAGATGCCGCTATGTGGGGGGCAATATTAGTCATTGTTCCATTAGCTATGGCATTGTTTCTATACAATGACGTAGCTGCTCAGTGGGTTATTATTATCGGCTTAATAGCCTTTGCGCTTTTATTTGCCATTAATTCTTCATTACACAGTTTTTTGATTGTTGATATGGCAGATAAAGATGGTGTGTCGCTAGATGTCGGCTTTTATTATATGGCGAACGCCTGTGGTCGGCTACTAGGTACGGTATTGTCTGGTTGGTTTTTTCAGGCTTATGGCTTAGTGGCTTGTTTGTATATTTCAGCTATTTTTATCGCCTTTGCTGTGATCTTTGTTGCGCTGATCAATCCTATTAAAAATCATACACCAGAGCGAATTTAGACTGAGTAAGTTTAATGCTTATTCTATGGTGTAATAAGGCAACTTAGTGACTCTACCTTTATTGGTTGAATCGACTTTTAAAGTATTTTTAATATCTTTCCAGGCAGTCACTTTACCGCCAACATTAAGCTTTTCAAAACTTAGATTATCGACTTTATTGTGATCAATATTTAAAAAGTCGAGTAGCTCAAGGTAGCTGTGCTCTACGCTAATATCTATCGCTAAAAAACGATTTTTTCTACCTTTAAAATATTGCTGCACTTGTTGTTCATGCTGCTGATAGCATTGTGTTAAAAATGCAACATCATTGATGTTTTCTAAATTGTAAGGTGCGAACACTGTTTTATAGCAACGCTTAATTATTGGGTTAAACCCACCATCTTCGCGAATAAGATTAACATGCATGCGAGCGAGCAATTGCCCGATGGAAGGTAACCACTTGTCCATTGTTCGTGTTAAGTAGATAAATTTAGCATCAGGATAAGCTTTATCTAAATGTTGATAGTCACAAAATATAGGCGTGTCGGCAATCACTTGAGCTTCGTTGAATGAGCGGTCGGTATAGGCGGTATGGGCTACCCTAAAGCCTAAATCGAGCATAGCAGCACAAACACTTGTGGTGCCGGTTCTAGGTAAGCCAATAATAAAAATTTTGTTCATGGTTTGATTCATATTAAGGGTAGGGGGCAAAGCGCACTATTGTATGGCGGCATAACTATAAAAACTAACCTTATTTAATTTTTTGATATTAGTCAGAGTGAATCCGATAAATAAAGGTTAAAAAGCAGTTTAAGGCTAAGCTTGTTAATTTAGAGTGGCTGACCTGTCAATTCTTCTCTAGAAGCCTTGAAACGTAAGGGCTCTCCCTTATTGAAATATGCGGTGGAAAGTAAGTTTTAGGACTTGCGGTCCATCTCAGGGCGTGTTGTTATACGCAAACGTTACGGTACCGCACGTATTATAAGATGTGCTGTAGGTCTAAAAAATAAAAAAATAAAAAAATAAAAATAAAAGAAAAATAAAAGAAAAATAAAAGGACATATATGGACGCTTCCTTGATGTCAACCCAAGTGAATACGAAAACATAACAAAACGGGCTTATGTTTTTGATTACTGAGCATTACTCTTTTCATACTTTTGTTCATGATGACAGGCGCTTTCGCTTGCTTAAAGCAAACTGTACTGACATATATTCGAGCTATGGTTTGTTATCCATGCTCCAGATAAGTTGCGAACTAGAAATACCTTAAAACATTGTTCACCCAAACGTGATAGATACACTTGTCCTCTCACAGGCTTTGTTCTAGTTGGCTAGTGCCTTTTTTTCATCTTATCAACAACAGTCTTGAAAAGTTTTCTGGATAAATTAAGTCCCCTCTAGCAGCCTAAACACCCACACAGACTCATGGCCTTTGTCCTGCACAGGCTTACTAGAGGGTAAAACGGGTCGTCAATCATGTGATTACCTTAACCGGTTGAGGCGTGTAATGGCATTGCTTTTGTAACAATGTCCACATGATGCGTGCTAACTTGTGCGCAGTGGCAACCGCGGTACAATTGAACGGTTTTCGTGCACTTAACTGGGTTATCCACACACTCAATGCATCGTGTTTCTTTCTGGCATGAACGATGATGGCACGCGCACCATGGATAAGCTGTTTACGCAGGTATTGGTCTCCACGTTTACTGATGCCGCCCATCACGCTTTTTATTGCCTGAGGCAAATTGTTTGGGTGTAATGCCTAGCCAAACAGCAAAGTCGCGTGCACTGGTGAAGGCTTGTCCACTGCCTATTGAGGCAATAAAGGCAGAAGCATTGAGGTAACCAATGCCAGGGATACTCAATAGTATTTGCCCTAATGAATTGGCTTCAATGTCAGTTTTTAATTGTTTTTCAATCGCTTTAATACGTAGGTTTAAGGTTTTGAATTCTTGATAAACATCGTTAACTAGCCACTGAACTGATACCGATAACGTGGTATCAAGTGATAATGCTTGCATACTTTCATTAAAAGCAGGTATGCCTAACGGGAAAACAAGGCCAATGTCAGCTAATAAACCACGTAGTTGATTAGTGACCGCTGTACGTGTTTTAAGTAACCTTTCTCGCAAGCGATGTAGCATTAACGTTTCTTGCTGAGTTTGGGTTTTGATGGGGACAAACCGAATGAAAGGTCGCCTACTTGCTTCGAATATGGCCAGTGTATCGTTACTGTCATTCTTGTTTCCTCGCACAAAAGGTGTCACGTGTTGCGCAGGAATTAAGTGCACAGTGTGACCGATGGATTCAAACAACCGGCCCCAATAATGAGAAGAATAACAGGCCTCCATCACAACACGACATGGGGGTTGCATTTGCATAAAATGCTTCAGTTGAGCGCGGTTCAAGCGCTTATTAAAAACGCCTTTATTAGCCTCAGTAAACCCCATGAGTTGAAAAACGTTTTTTGCTAAATCAATTGATATTGTGCTAACTTTCATGACGGACGTTCCTTAAATTAACTGATTGTTTTTAACCAGTTTGGCGCATTGACGCCGTAATTGGGAGCGTCCATCACATCATCCACTTTAAATAAAGTATCGCCACATGAACAGGACAAATTTAATCTTGATGCAGCGATAGTGCTGTAGACAATGTTTAATGGTATTTCTCTAGAAATTCACGCAATTGTCGCCAACAACGTGTTTTTTAGACAAGTCTGCCTTCAACGTAAGCTTTAAAATTACGGTTTTTTGGGGGCGCTTATTACTTTGGTTTTTGGCTAGTCGCTTTTATGCAAATAACTTATTGCAATGACTCAAGTTCCGTCGTCGTTTTAAGTGTTGGTGTTCACAAAAGTCACTTAAAGCTGCTTCTCGCCCGACTGCACCATGAAATTGTGTTCTAAACTCCGTGGTGATAATTAACCAATGCTCTGCTGATATATTTAAGCGTTTGAGAATTTCGGGTTGGCTTTGTTCGATAAAACCATGTTTATCTTCCCGAATGCTGCGCCCAGTAATATCAATAAGTTGCAAATAGTCTGTTAGGTCAAACGGTAGGCCTTTGGACATATTTTCTCTGGGATTACCGACAAAGGGCATGAGAGTGTTTGGTTGTTTGCCTGTTTTCGCTTGTTCGCAGCGTAGTTTAACGCTGGTGTGACTAGAGGTTTCTGGAGTGTCAGCGATATTGGCGCGGATAGGATTTAAATCAACATACGCCATGCAAGCAGCAATGGCCGCTTCATCAAGAAGTGCTTGAGAGTAAAATCTAGCTTCCCAAAAACGACCTTTACAATCATCTTCTTGATTAGCCGCGCGAGCAACGCCTTCATTGATATAGCGCATAAACCAACTGATGTCGATAAGGCGCTGGCGATATATCTCAGCCGTTGCGTTAACCATAGCGAGTAGCGGCTCTGCGAGCGTATCGCCATTCAGGTATTGTTGAGTTAATAGCGTACCTTTGTGTAAACGATGCCAGCGTTCAAGCACTTCCGTCATACTCCATTGCTTAGCTTTTTCTTCATCAACAAATAACACCACATGATAGTGGTTGGCCATTATTGCATAAGCACACACATCGATAGCAAAGACTTGCGTGAGGAAATGCAATTTATCTTCTATCCAGCCTCGCCGATGTTCAAAGCTTTGGCCTGATAGCTTATCTTTACCACACAAAAACGCACGCCTTACACAACGTGTAATACAGTGATAATAAGGTGTATCCGCTAAACTGATTTGTTGCTTTCTGGGTGTTGTCATCACGCACCTGACATATAGAGAAAGGGTCATTTGAGCTTAGTACACAGGCTAAGGTTGTTCAATTTAGAATGGGTGATGAGATGGACGCTCCCAATTACGGCGTCAATGCGCCAAACTGGTTAAAAACAATCAGTTAATTTAAGGAACGTCCGTCATGAAAGTTAACACAATATCAATTGATTTAGCAAAAAACGTTTTTCAACTCATGGGGTTTACTGAGGCTAATAAAGGCGTTTTTAATAAGCGCTTGAACCGCGCTCAACTGAAGCATTTTATGCAAATGCAACCCCCATGTCGTGTTGTGATGGAGGCCTGTTATTCTTCTCATTATTGGGGCCGGTTGTTTGAATCCATCGGTCACACTGTGCACTTAATTCCTGCGCAACACGTGACACCTTTCGTGCGAGGAAACAAGAATGACAGTAACGATACGCTGGCCATATTCGAAGCAAGTAGGCGACCTTTCATTCGGTTTGTCCCCATCAAAACCCAAACTCAGCAAGAAACGTTAATGCTACATCGCTTGCGAGAAAGGTTACTTAAAACACGTACCGCGGTCACTAATCAACTACGTGGTTTATTAGCTGACATTGGCCTTGTTTTCCCGTTAGGCATACCTGCTTTTAATGAAAGTATGCAAGCATTATCACTTGATACCACGTTATCGGTATCAGTTCAGTGGCTAGTTAACGATGTTTATCAAGAATTCAAAACCTTAAACCTACGTATTAAAGCGATTGAAAAACAATTAAAAACTGACATTGAAGCCAATTCATTAGGGCAAATACTATTGAGTATCCCTGGCATTGGTTACCTCAATGCTTCTGCCTTTATTGCCTCAATAGGCAGTGGACAAGCCTTCACCAGTGCACGCGACTTTGCTGTTTGGCTAGGCATTACACCCAAACAATTTGCCTCAGGCAATAAAAGCGTGATGGGCGGCATCAGTAAACGTGGAGACCAATACCTGCGTAAACAGCTTATCCATGGTGCGCGTGCCATCATCGTTCATGCCAGAAAGAAACACGATGCATTGAGTGTGTGGATAACCCAGTTAAGTGCACGAAAACCGTTCAATTGTACCGCGGTTGCCACTGCGCACAAGTTAGCACGCATCATGTGGACATTGTTACAAAAGCAATGCCATTACACGCCTCAACCGGTTAAGGTAATCACATGATTGACGACCCGTTTTACCCTCTAGTAAGCCTGTGCAGGACAAAGGCCATGAGTCTGTGTGGGTGTTTAGGCTGCTAGAGGGGACTTAATTTATCCAGAAAACTTTTCAAGACTGTTGTTGATAAGATGAAAAAAAGGCACTAGCCAACTAGAACAAAGCCTGTGAGAGGACAAGTGTATCTATCACGTTTGGGTGAACAATGTTTTAAGGTATTTCTAGTTCGCAACTTATCTGGAGCATGGATAACAAACCATAGCTCGAATATATGTCAGTACAGTTTGCTTTAAGCAAGCGAAAGCGCCTGTCATCATGAACAAAAGTATGAAAAGAGTAATGCTCAGTAATCAAAAACATAAGCCCGTTTTGTTATGTTTTCGTATTCACTTGGGTTGACATCAAGGAAGCGTCCATATATGTCCTGTTAAATCCTGTTCAACAACAGAATTAAGTTGCGGCTGCGCGCAACCTATCCTTTATTTATTATAACTCACTATATGTGATTTTTACTTTTAAGTTTTTAGCGATATTGCTCATTTCATCTCTTATTTTAAAACACGTATTAGGTTTTGATTCGAGATCAGGGTTATTAGGCATCACATAATAGGAAATAAGATTGAGAGAACCACATGCTTTATGTAAACCTTCCGTCGAAGGCAAATAGCGTAACATAGCAAAAAACGAATAAAATGGAATAGCTTGCTTGGTAGATAGTAATGTTGATGCAAGTCTTTTTAATTCATTCTCAATATCGACAGTACAGTGAGCATTAGTAATTTTAGATTGTTCTCTTAAAAAGAATGCTGATAGCTCCCCAATCGATTTTTTAAATTCTACAATCGGTTCTAGAACAAGCTTTAAGAAAAACTGCCCCAAAACAAATACACTAACACCTGCAAGAATGGTAAAGAACATTGAATCTTTCACTAAACTCTCCGTGAGTTATAACAACTTAATAGGAGGTAACTTGCCTCTTTTACAGAGAAAAAGTTTCCACCTTATTTATTTTACATATTAATAACAAATCCTTGCAGCTAATACCACCTCTTAGCTACAGATAAATACAACGTTTTCGTTTTTAGACGAAATGAGGCAACATGCCTCATTTCTTGACTTGGGAGGAAATACTATGATGCTGTGTATAAATACAGTATCCCAAAGGAATTAAAATGAAGACAAAATCTCCTTTTCTAAATAGTGTTGTCGAGTGGATGTATAGTCGCCATTATGCAAAAAAATCTATTGAGACTTACATTGGTTGGATATATACACTTTCATACTAAATTTTTTCACTCGAACACGTGTATCTCATTATTTATGGCGAACCACACTTCGATACTACGCTTTGATTAACGGCTAATACCTTCATTTCATAAATCTGCAATATTTGTGAAACCCGATTGTCATATAGAACCATTAAAATTTTGCCAAGTGATTAAGCTGTTGACGTTTTGTTTAAGCTTTTGTTTAGACAATACCGCACTTAATAATTTTCGCTTCTATAAGGTTTTATGGACAATGAAACAAAATATTTTACCTCAATGTATGCAACTTGCTTTGATCGCAGCAGCGATGGCAATGCCTGCATTAGCACAAGAAAACCAGTTAACTGATGTGGTTGCTGCAGGACAAAAAATTAATCAGTCTGCTAATAAATCTCAACAAAAAGTTGATGTCATTAATAACAGCATTTTAACGAAACTTCAGCAGTTTAAAACGGTTAACAAAGAGCTTGATGGCTTAAATGTTTACAACAAACAAATGAATAAACAAATTGAAAATCAGCTAGCCGAATTATCTCAGCTCGATATTTCAATGGCACAAGTCAGTATTATTGAACGTCAAATATCGCCTTTGATGGCCCGCATGATCAGCACGCTTGAAGAGTTTGTTACTTTAGATATGCCATTTCTTCCCTCTGAACGCAGTCAGCGTTTAACGGGTTTAAAAACTATGCTCGAACGTGCGGATATTGCGGTATCTGAAAAATTTCGTCGTGTGCTAGAAGCCTACCAAGTCGAAGTTGATTATGGTCGTACGATTGAAGCCTATACCGGTTTATTGACTGTAGAGGGGGTCGAGCGCGATGTCGACTTTTTACGTATTGGCCGAGTGAGTTTTGTTTACCAAACACGTGATGGTGAAAAGTTAGGTATGTGGCAGCAATCATCTCAATCTTGGCAGCCATTGTCTGGTGAATACCGTTTACCGGTTAATAAAGCATTACGTATTGCACGTAAACAGCTTGCCCCTGATTTAATCATTGTGCCTGTTGCACAAAACTCAGCTGAATAAGGAAGGATAAACATGATGTCTTTCAATAATAAAACGTTTATCAAGCCGCTTTTACGCTCACCTCTACGTTCGTCTTTGCGTTCGCCTTTACGTTCGATAGGCACTTTAGTTTTTAGCTCATTATTTGTTGTTAGCTCGGTTTGCGCACAACAAGCCAGTAACTTAGATGAATTATTGTCGCGCTTAGAAACAGGGCAAATAGCCCAAACCAAGCAAAACCAAGCGAGAGAGCAAGAGTTTACTTTAAAAGTAAACGAGCAAGGGCGCTTACTTAATCAAGCAAAATCTGCTCGTGATCAAGCGATTAACACCAGTACAAGCTTAGAAGCTAACTTTCAAGATAACGAAGTTAAGCTCGGAAATAAAACTGAGGCCTTAACGCGTCGCATGGGCGAATTAAAAGAGCTATTTGGTGTATTACAGCAAGTGGCTGGTGATACTAAAAGTAAGTTTCAAACCTCGGTTATTTCCGCTCAAATAGCTGGACGAGGTGAGTTTTTAGATGAACTAGCACAAAGCATGGGTTCTTCTTCAAAGCTCGCATCAATTGAAGAAATTGAACGTTTGTGGTTTGAGCTACAACGTGAAATGACCCAAAGCGGCAAAGTACATACTTTCACCCGTGATGTGGTGATGGCCAGTGGTGAGAAGCAGTTAACGCAAGTAACACGCGTGGGTGGTTTTAACCTTATTGCTAACGGTAAGTACTTAGAGTACATCGATGAAACGGGTTCAGTCGCTGAACTTATTCGTCAACCATCAGGACGTTATCTTGACAGCGCCGCTGCATTAAGTTCAACGCCTGATCAAGCCGTACCTTTTGCTTTAGACCCAACCGGTGGTTCAATTTTGAGCTTACTTGTACAAGCACCTGATACGCAAGAGCGTATTGAACAAGGTGGCCCTGTTGGTTATGTGATTTTAGCGATAGGTTTGGTTGGTTTACTGATTGCTATTGAGCGCTTTATTACCTTGTTTTTAATTGGTGGCAGAGTCAATCGTCAGTTAAAAAGTGATAAGGCAAACAGTGACAATCCATTAGGTCGGGTGATGTTAGTGAAAGAGCAAAATCCTAAAGCTGATACGGAAACATTAGAGCTGCGATTATCGGAGTCTATTTTACGGGAAGTACCTAAGTTATCGAGTCGCTTAACGCTGATTAAAATAATTTCTGTGGTTGCTCCTTTAATAGGCTTACTCGGTACCGTTACCGGCATGATCAACACCTTCCAAGCGATTACCTTGTTTGGTACTGGTGACCCTAAATTGATGGCTGGTGGTATTTCACAAGCCTTGGTTACCACTGTTTTAGGCTTAGTTGTCGCGATACCTATGGTATTTATCTTTACGTTATTGCATACCCGCAGCCGCTCAATCATCAATCTACTTCAGCAACAAAGCGCTGGCATAATTGCTGAGAGGGCTGAGAGAACCGAGTGGACGGAGCGCAATGAGCAAGGAGCATAAACCATGATTTGGTTTATTGAATTAATGAATACCATCGGTGAATTTATGGATACCGGTGGTCAGGTGCTCACCGTTATTGCTGTTGTTATTGCTGTAATGTGGTTGTTGATATTTGAACGCTTAATTTTTGTTTTTTGGGGCTATCGTCGTATTAAAAAACAACTTAAGCACCATTGGCAAAGCCGTAGCGAACAGCATTCGTGGCATGCCGAGCAAATTCGCTTAGCTTTAGTGGCTCGTGGTAGCGCCATGCTAAGCACGAATTTACCGTTGATTCAAAGCCTGGTTGTGTTGTGTCCGCTGTTAGGCTTGCTCGGTACCGTAACGGGCATGATTGAAGTGTTTGATGTGATGGCAATTTCTGGCAGTGGTAATGCGCGCTCAATGGCTTCAGGTGTTTCGCGAGCAACGATACCGACCATGGCGGGTATGGTTGGCTCATTATCTGGGGTGTTCGCGGCGACATGGTTACAACGCCATGTTAAACGTGAAACCGAATTGCTTGAAGATGCGATGGAAGTCGACCACTAACCCTGGTCGATTAGCCTAATAAACTGTACTCGATTAATCCAGTAGATTGGGTATCGACGTTACAGTAAAGCTATCTTAATAAAAATTGATAAGAATTAATAAGAGGACAGGTTATGCGTTCGCAATTAAATAAAATGCTCCAAGAGCAAGAAGAAAGTGAAGAGATAAACATGACACCGATGTTGGATGTGGTTTTTATCTTGTTGATATTTTTTATCGTCACTGCGTCATTTGTTAAAGAGTCTGGTATTGAAGTTAATCGACCAGAAGCGGCAACGGCAGTAAAAAAAGAGCGAGCGAATATTTTAGTCGCTATTAGTGACAAAGGTGAAATTTGGATCAATAAACGCCGTATCGATGTGCGAGCGGTACAAGCTAACATCGAGCGTTTAAAGGCTGAAAACCCACAAGGTACTGTGGTTATTCAAGCGGATAAAAAAGCCACCACCGATATATTGATTAAAGTGATGGACTCTGCCCGAGCTGCGGGCGTTTACGACGTGTCTATTGCGGCGCAAGAGGCTTAGTGATGGCAGATTTAAGCATGTCTAACGCAAGTAATACAAACAATGTTAGCGATTCGCGAACACCTTCCGTGTTTTTACAAACCGCTAGCCGATATCTTTTGGGATTAGTGTTAGCGGTGGTAACAACGATTGGTTTGTTATGGGGCATGCAGGCTTTGATTGCTGGCGGTAGTGAAGTGATGTCAGAGCCGCCTCGGGGCAATGTACTCGACTTTATTCGCTTAAAGAAAGAACAGCAAACGGTGAAGAAAGAGCGAAAACCGCAAAAGCCCGCTAAACCGAAAACGCCACCACCGCCAATGGTACAGCCAAAAATGGCGCAAGCTAACCCGAATGCTCAAGCAGTCAGTAGTAGCTTCTCAGCTGATATTGCACTTGATGCTGGCTTAAGTGGCGGTCTTAGCCTTGAAAGCGGTGACGGAGATTATTTACCAATAGTAAAAGTAGCGCCTATCTACCCACGTCGAGCTCAATCTCGTGGTATTGAAGGCTTTGTTATTGTTGAATTTACCGTGACTAAAACCGGTGCGGTTCGTGATGCCGTGGTGGTAAATGCTGAGCCTGAGAGTATTTTTGATCGCGCGGCGTTAGATGCAGTACTGAAATTTAAATATAAACCTCGTGTTGTTGATGGCGTAGCGATGGAAGTTGCTGGCGTGCAAAATAAAATATCTTTTGCCATTGATGGTTAATATCTCATTGCAGCTTATGGCAATAATGAACTTGAAAAAAGAGGAGAGCAGAGCATGTTAATGAAAAAAATAGCGGTAACCTTATTAGGTGCAGGTTTTTTGTATAGCCTGGCAGGTATTAACCTAGCTTACGGACAAGTAACTGATAACTTGAAAAGTAACTCGGCAGACGTGTCTAAAGATAACTCAGCGAGCAGTAAAACGGTAAAGCTAACTAAAAAGCGCACGGCTAAAAAAGTGCCGGCGATGCGAAATCGTGTCTATAGCCAATTAGCACGAGCGCAGAAGTTAGCCGATGAAGGGGTTAAAATTGCCGGTTTTGACGTACTCGATGAAGTAAAAGACAGAATTGATAGCTTAAATAGCTATGAGCGCGCCATGTTGTGGAATTTCTATGCTTTTATGTATTATGGCAATGAAGATATCGATTCTGCTATCGAACATTTTGAATTGGTGATAAAAGAAGACGCTATTCCTGACTCTTTATATTTATCAACAGTTTACTCTTTAGCTCAGCTATCGATGCAACAACAAAATTATCCGCAAGCATTAGCATATTTACAACAATGGCAAAACAATAACACCAAGGCGTTAACAACGTCGCAGCATATGATGTTTGCCCAAATTTACTACCAAGATAAACAATTTGAAAAAGTGATCACCGAAGTTGAGCAAGCGATTAGCTTGGCGCAACAAAGTAATGCCACAGTCAAAGAAAATTGGCTGATTTTACAACGCGCTAGTTATTATGAACTTAAACAACCAGCGCAAGTGATCAAGGTCATTGAGCAACTCGTACGACTTTACGATAAACCGGAATACTGGTTGCAATTAGCGGGTATGTACGGCGAAGTTGGCCAAGAAGATAAGCAGTTAGCGGTGATGGAAGCTTCATGGCAAGCAGGGCATATAACTAAGGGGAGTGATGTGATGACATTGGCGCAATTATATCGTTTTCACCAAGTACCTTTTAAAGCCGCCATATTGTTAGAGCAAGCTATTGCCAAAGGGACTATTGTCGCGAGTGAAAAAAGTCTAGAAGCACTAGCGCAAGCTTATGTTGCCGCTAAAGAAGACGAAAAAGCATTGCCGGTACTTATTAAAGCTGCAGAAATCGCTGATACAGGTAAGTTTGATGTTCAACTTGCTCAAGCCTATTTAAATTTAGAACGTTGGCAAGATGCGATAGCATCCGCTAATAATGCCTTATTACGCGGCGGTATCAGCAGAGAAGGTGATATGTACTTAGTGATAGGTATGGCGAAATTTAATCTACAAGCTTTTGATGAGTCTTTAATTGCCTTTACGCAAGCGCAAAAAATTCCAAAATCAGCAAAAACCGCTAAACAATGGTTTCATTATGTTGAACGAGAGCAAGGTCAGCGTGAACGCTTAGCGATGTTAAATTAAAATAGATTAGCGTTTACTGCACAGTGCTCGACTTATCGCACTATTTATAGCTATTTTTATAAGCAATATTGTTGCTAATAAAACCGGTAATAAACCTGACAATAAAATAGCGAATCAAACAGGCAATAAAACAGACAATAAAAAGGCTTAGCTGATCACTCAGCTAAGCCTTATTTTTTTCGGTAGGGTATCAACAAAGTAAGCCTTACTTATTACCACCAACAGAAACTTCTAAATCTTTTAAAATACCGTCATGTATATTGTAAACAAAGGCATGTACGGTAATTTTTTGACCCGCATCCCAAGCTTTTTTCAATATCGTTGTGTTACAAATGTTGGCAACTTGTTCGATAACATTTAACTCGCACAGTAAATTTAAGCGTTCAGTATCATCTTCAACCGCATTTAAACGCGCTTTATGGAAACGATATACGTCTTTAATATGGTGTAACCAGTTATCGATTAGACCGTGGCTTTGATCATCTAACGAGGCAATAACGCCACCGCAGCCATAATGACCGCAAACAATGATATGTTTTACTTTTAAAACATCAACAGCATATTGGATAACCGAAAGGCAATTTAGATCGGTATGAACCACTAAGTTGGCAATATTCCTGTGGACGAAAACTTCACCCGGCTGCATGCCGAGTAATTCATTCGCGGGCACACGTGAATCAGAGCAGCCTATCCACAAATATTCTGGATTTTGTTGTTCAGATAAGTGCTTGAAAAAATTAGGCTCTTCTTGCTTTATTTTTTCAGCCCACAGCTGATTATTGTCAAATAAATGTTGTATTGAACTCATGAGGGGAACAACTAAGGAAAATATACCGTGATTCTAGGTTGTTATGCTAACAAGTAAAGCAAAAACTGGTCTTATATCTCAGCTCCCTGCGGGCAAGCCGATAACGAGTTATCTGTGGCGTTATTGATTTCGATAATAGAATAACTATTCTCGGCTCTGGCATCCTGCTTTGCCCTACCTTCACCATCCATGGTTTCGTCTTCAATCAATGGCTTGGTGCTAACCTGTTATCGGCTTGCTGAAATCTGCATTTTGAAGTGGATCGGGTATACTAGCGTTATCAAAAAAGAATTGGAGAATAGTATGGCTTCAGCCTGTGCTCGTCATATTTTAGTTAAAAGCGAAAAGCTGGCGCAAGAACTAAAAGCTAAAATTGCTAAAGGTGCTGATTTTGGGCAGTTAGCAAAGAAAAATTCGACTTGCCCGTCAGGGAAAAAAGGCGGTGACTTAGGAGAATTTAAACCTGGTCAAATGGTTAAAGCTTTCGATGATGTGGTGTTTAAAAAATCAATATTAACTGTCCATGGTCCGATCAAGACCAAATTTGGTTATCATTTGATTGAAACCATTTATCGTAATTAATTTTTCTCAGCTTTATCGCTATTCTTGTTCTTTATCCTTTTTAAGTTGTTCAGCTTTTCGCTGAGCAACTTTCTCTTGTTGTGCTTTTGATAGCTCAAACTTACTAGCCGATTGCTTTATTAATAAGATACCTGCGATAACTGAACCTACGGCAATAATAATGATTAAAACAGTGGTGAAAGTCATATTTTTATCCTGATAATGTTGCGTATAAATGAATAATTTTTTTAGCGTTGATTATTTTTTATTCTGAATATTAAAAACAGATAGTAAAATAACACAATAGCATGTAATTTATTTGTAAACTTAGTAGGATTATTATGCAGTTAATGATACTAACCCTATTGATTATAACAATAACTATAATTTAGTGATAATTGCTTTTTATGTGCTGCTTGTTACCTGCATGAAGTTCGACTGTTGCTTAGTATTTGGAATAAATAATGTTAAATCGACTCAGTATTAAATTATTAGCCCCCACTTTTTTCGTTGGAATATTTAGCATTATGGCAATAACGCTACTTGTCGACAGTGTGAGTAAATTCACAGTGCTGATATTAGTCTCTGTTATGGTGATTGTCCAAGCGATAATAGGTTATTTATATACTGAGAAAAAACTTACTCAGCGTCTGGTGATGTTGCAACAGTTTATTAATCAGGTTGCCAGTGTTGATGAAGCACCTAGCAAGCTGGCGAAAGATAATAATCAAGACGATTTAGCAAAAGTAACCAATGATTTATCAACATTTATTGCTAATTTAGCCGATGTTATTCGGGAGATACGTGCTGAATCGGAAACATTAAAGCAAGGCTCTGCGTCGTTAACCATACAGATGAATGATTCAGTTGCTGCAGTTGATGAATCTGCTAATCAAATTGAACAAATGGCCAACTCAATTGACCAAGTCGCTTTAACATCAGCGACACTTTCAGACAGTGCAATGCAAGTCAGTGAAACAACCAGTCAGGTTTTAGCTATTTTAGCGCAAGGAACCAGTGCTTCAAATACCAGTCAACATACGGTTGAAAGCTTTGCTGATGAAGTTACGGTCATGGCTGCAGGTTTGGCACAATTACAAGCAGAATGTTCACGAATTGGCACAGTGCTAGAGGTTATTCGTGGTATTGCCGATCAAACCAACTTATTGGCGCTAAACGCGGCGATTGAAGCTGCACGAGCCGGTGAGCAAGGCCGAGGTTTTGCGGTTGTTGCTGATGAAGTCCGGGCGTTGGCCCATCGTACACAAGAATCGACAGTTGAAATTCACTCAATGGTTGAAGGATTACAAGAAAAGTCGACTAACGCGGTTAACGCCATTAGCAGAGGGCAAAGCTTATCTCAAGAGAGCTTAACTCATTCAGAGCAAGTGGTCGATGCACTTCAACAAATTGGTAAAGTATTTTCTGAAGTTGATACATTAACCTCGCAAATTGCCCAAGGAACGAGTGAGCAACAACAATCAACAGCATCGATAAACGATAACATGTCTATAGTGGTGAAACTAAGCCGAGATCTTAACAGCAGCTTGTTGTCAGTCGCAGAGTTGGCAGAATTACAACAACAAACGGCAGTGGACGTTGATACAACATTAAATCGCGTTTGTGTTTAATGGTTTATTATTTTTAGGTGAATATCGCTGATTTTTATATCGAGGAAATCAACGATAATATTCAGGATACTGTAGCTTAAACTCATTGATAATCTTCTTAAATTCACCACTCTCATACATAGCTTTTGATAACTCGGCAAACTTAGGCTCGAGATGGGCGACTTTAGATTTTTTTGATAGACCTGTAAACAGCAAAGAAGCATGATCTAACTTCACGACTACCTCTTCAATCCTATGAACTTCATCGTTTATATTTTTAATTTTGTCTAAATAAAGAAAGTCAGTTGAAATAAACACATCGACTTTACCCGCGACTAACACCCGAATGGCAGCGTCGAGATCACTGACATAAACCTTTTCTAAATAATCATCAGGGGCATTATCAAATTGCTTAAACTGCTTAATGTCTCTGAGTACCGCTACTTTTAAACCTTTCAGATCTGAGAAAGTACTAATGTTTTTAAGCTTGCGATTATTAACGTAAAATAATTTTTCATTCAATGAACCATAAGCAAAGAGGTGGGCAAATTTTCGTCGTTCTGGCGCATCTAATAAACCAGACATGAGATCGACCTTACCCGCTTCTAACATGGCCAAACAACGCCAAAAAGTATTGTTTTCTGTAAAGCGAATAGTAAAGCCTAGTTTTTCAAAAAAATAACGGGTGACGGCAATGTTTTCGCCCATAGGATTTTGGTTGGAAGATATAACTTGATATGGGGGGTAATGAGAAACACACATAGTCAGTTGTTTATTCTCATTGTTATCTATGCTTTCTGCTTGTGCTAAGCACGAGATAATGAGCAGGCTTAAGATGAGTACTTTTAACAATAGCGCACCTGAGATAGCGATAAATAATGAGTCTATCTAGCCTAAGATAATTTACCAGGCAAGTAAACACAATAAATAATATGTTATAAAGCTGTCACTGTACAGACGGTGATGTCTGTTATAATTTTAAGGTCAGAGTTTTAAGGTCAGAGTTTTAAGGTCAGAGTTTTAAGGTCAAAATTTTAAGTTTGAATTATAGCAAGTGTATTTAGCTACATGTCAAGAATACACTTGCTATGACTTAAAGGTGATAAAATATCGTTTATTGAGTGGCTAGCCTTGTTGGTAATATTGTCGACTTCCATCCGTTTGCTGACATAAATCGCTTAAAGCATTCAAACTGCGTGTAGTCATGCGGTGCACAACATCTGCATCAAGCTTGATAATCTGTTGATGTTTTACCGCCGGTAATATTGGCCACTTCTGCCAAGTATATCCTTCTTTATCAGCTTGATTTTCAGATAAAGGCTGAATAATAATTTCGGCATGAGTTTGTAATATTTGTTCAATATTGACTTGCGGATATCTAGCATCAGATTGATAGAAGGGGTTACTAATGCTACAAATATCTAAAAATTGTTGTGGCCAGCTGCCTTTGGCAATGGTAGTTAATGGTCGAGACCATACTTCATAAAATCCGGTAAGTGGTTTTTTCTGCCCATATTGTTGTTTAATTTTTGCTAAGTCAGCTAGAAATTTACTTGCCACCTGTTCAGCTTGTTCGCTGTGGCCAGACAACTTCCCGAATAAACGTAGCTCTTTAGCAACATCATCAAAGGTATTTGGCTGAGAGTATACGACATTAAAACCAAGCTGTTTGATACGCGCTAAATCATCACTAGGGTTACCACTTTGCCAGGCAATAATAAGATCGGGCTGCAATTCAATGACCCGTTCAAGTTGAATACGTAAAGAATTACCTATTCTTGGTATCTCCTGTGCGGCGAGTGGGTAATTAGCATATTCGGTTGCAGCAATAATTTGCTCACCAGCACCGATATCAAAGAGCATTTCAACAATATGAGGCGCCAAGGCAATGATACGTGGTTTGTTTGGCGTGGTTTCTGTACTATTTTCTTGTGCGTTTACGCCAAAAGTTAAGCAGAGAAAAATCATAGCTAGAGAGTGAGTGAATTTCATTTAGATTCCATTTTTTAGAGTGTTCTTGGTTACCAATCAATACCTTTTTGCGCTTTTATACCATTATCAAAGGCATGTTTAAGTGGTTGTACTTCACTGACGGTATCGGCAAGTTCAATAATGCTACGATGACAAGCTCGGCCAGTAATAATGACATGTTGCATAGCAGGTCGATTGACGATGGCTTCAATCACTTCATCTAAATCTAGATATTTGTACGACAACATATAAGTTAACTCGTCAAGTAAAACTACGTTGATACTCTCATCTTTCAATAAGCGCTTGGCTTCTGCCCAAACTTTAGTTGCTGCTGCGATGTCTTTTGATTTATCTTGAGTATCCCAAGTAAAACCCGTTGCCATCACGTGAAATTCAACACCATTATTTTCCAGTAAATTACGCTCTCCACATTCCCAATCCCCTTTAATAAATTGCAAGGCCGCAGCAGTGTAGCCATGACCAACTGCGCGGGTTAGCGTACCAAAACCTGATGTTGATTTACCTTTACCATTGCCGGTAATTACAATAAGTAAGCCACGCTCTTCTTGAGCTGAATTAATGCGTGCATCAACTTTGTCTTTAATACGTTGCATACGTTCTTGATGTTTTTGGTTTTTGTCTGCATCTGTTGTCATAATTTTTATCCTGTTTTACGGGTGCGATACATGATCGCTAAAAAGAAAATACTGCCGATGGCTGAAGTAATAATACCAATAGGAATTTCTACGGTACTGAGTGCACTACGGGCTAAAACGTCGACCCAAACTAAAAAACAGCCACCAACCAAGGCAGAGCCGACAATTAATGGCATGGTGGTTACGCCGACAAGTTGTCGTACAATATGTGGGATCATTAAGCCAACAAAGCCAATACCGCCACAGTAAGCAACGATGGTGGCGGTGACTGCGGCACATAAAGCCAGTAAGATGATCCGTAATTTATCAACATTAACCCCGAGACTTGCCGCACTCTCGTCACCTAATAACAGTGCATCTATTTGTCGGTGAAAAGCAAAGATGGTAATTAATGTTAGTAATACCATGATACTAATCAAATAGAAGTGAAACATTTCGACACGGGTTAAACTACCCATAAGCCAAAAAATAACTCGATTGGTGGCAAAGGGATCACCTAGGTAAAGAATGAAATGGCTAATTGAACCAAGCATGAAAGATACCGCAACACCGGTTAGCAGTAAATGATTCATATTGCGAAGTAGGGTCGCGATACCAAAAACAATTATTACCGAAAATAAAGCGCCTAAAAATGCTGCTAATGGTAGCGCAAGCATTTGTTCTTCATTTAATACTAAGGTGGCGATGGTTGCCCCTAGGCCGGCGCCCGAAATAATACCAAATAAGTAAGGATCAGCAAGCGGGTTGCGGGTTACATTTTGTAAAATTGCGCCAGCACAAGCTAAGCCCATTCCTGCGACTAGACCGACTAAAACTCTGGGGATGCGTATTTGCCAAATCACCATATCATGCATGGGGGATGCACATTCATTAACCACACACTGAAATATATCGAGGCTGGTAATGGTCGCTGGACCAAAAGTAATTGACATCACTATAGAAAACAAAGTTAAGATGATCAGGCCAGAAAAAACCCAAGCATTTTTACCTTTAATAGTACGAAAAATATTCACGAAAGCTTACCGATATTGTTACGGGATAAATTGGGTTTGTGGCTGAACGTTGCGTCAGGTGCAGGGTAAAAATAGACTCGCGGGATGCCACTATGTTGAGCGTCATCTCGATGGCAAGGTAAACCAAAAACACTTGTTAAGACATCAGGCGTTAGCACCTTATCAACGCTACTGTTACTGACTAAATCACCTTTATCTAAGAGTAGTAATCTATTGCAGTACTGTGCTGCAAGATTGAGATCATGTATGGTCATGATCACGGTAATATTTAAAGCCTTAATTAATTGTAATATTTGATGTTGATAGAATATGTCTAAATGATTAGTGGGTTCATCTAATACTAATATTTTGGCTTTCTGTACCAAAGCTTTAGCAATCAATACTCGTTGTTGTTCACCGCCAGATAAAGTATTGAAGAATTTATTTTTGCTCGTTGCTAAACCTACTTTGTCTAACGCTAGCAGAATTTCTTTTTTATCAACGTCGTTGTCACGAGCAAATAGCGCTTTATAGGGCAGTAAGCCCATTCTTACTACGTCATAAACTTTTAAATCAAATATAGGAGGTGATTTTTGTACCACTAAAGCAAAGGTTTGTGCTAATTCATGTGGTTTATATTGACGGATACTTTTATTTTTTAGCTTTATACACCCTTGCCAGTTTTTATACTGATTTAATAAACACTTAAGCAACGAAGTTTTACCTGCACCATTGGGTCCTATTATGCCAATAATATCGCCACGGTTAATATCAAAAGTAATGTTGTTCAGGATCACTTGTTTGTCAACTGTCCAAGATACTGCTTTAACACTGAGTAATTTTGACATCAAAAATAGCCTAATATTAACATCTGGTGAATATTGGATAATGTTCCTAAGTATGTTTTCATTGCTACCTAAACGTTAACGCAAAAGTTTGTCGGGGATAATGTTATTTATTCGGGTGCTGAAAATAGGATACGAAGGTCTTTTAGACAGTGTAACTCACGTGTATTCCCGCACGGTGTTAACATTATTAGTGTTATTACAAATTTTGATACTAGGTGTCCTGACTTATAACTTTGAATAATAAAGCTATTTACAGTTGCGGGTACAGTCACGGCCTTTAACCATGTTCCCTATAAATTAACCTAAAGTTGATCTATGATCATCAAATACTTGGTTAAAGATATCATACAATATGAAGCTGATTTTACGGTTAAGTATGCCGCTTTACAACGAAAATCGTCAAGCAACATGAAGGGCGGGTCAGGGCGGATAATAAAAAAGGAGCTAATGCTCAATGCCGATCAGTTAAGAAAATGACCTGTTGACCGATCCAAACGATCATGCAAAATCCGTAGTTAGGAAACTAACTACGGATTTTTTTTGTGAATATAGAACAAGCACTGCAAGCAACACTTGAAGAAAGCAACCGATACCATACCTTTGAAAAATTATCAGAAATTCTTGACCCTGAAATCATTGAACAAGGCTTTCAACAAGCAGGGATTGCTACCGTTCGTAAGCGAAGGTTACCGCTTGAGGCTGTTTTGTGGTCAGTCATTGGCATGGCATTATTTCGAAAAGAATCGGTTTGGAATATCGCCAATAAGCTAGATATCATGCTACCTGGCAAAAACCAACTCGTTGCTCCAAGTGCAATGGTACAAGCGAGACAAAGGTTAGGTGATGACGCCGTTAAACAGGTTTTCAATAAATCTGCTCAATCAATGTATAAGCAACAGTCATTCGAAACATGGAATGGTTTGAATCTATTAGCGGTTGACGGTGTTGTGTGGCGAACAGCCGACACGCCTGACAATCGTAAAGCATTCTCTTCTGGTAGCAACCAATATGGTGATACAGCCTTTCCTCAAATACGCATGGTCTGTCATATGGAATTGACCAGCCATCAACTACTCAGTAGCGAGTTTGATAACTATAAAACCAATGAGATGAAATTAGCTGAGCGTTTAATTGAACGTACACCAGATAATTCACTAACTATGTTTGATAAAGGATATTATTCTTTAGGCCTGTTAAATCGTTGGCACCAAACTGGGAGTATGAGGCACTGGCTGATACCAGCAAGGCCCGACTTACAGTATGAAATCATCTCTAGCGCGGGTAAAAATGATCATATCATTGAATTGAAAACAACCAAGCATGCACAAAAAAACTTTCCCGATGTTCCTGAAACGATTAAAGCGAGATTAATCAGTAAAACAATCAAGGGCAAAAGCTACCGTATATTGACCTCGATGACGGATAGATTGCGTTTTCCAGGCAATGAAATTGTTGAATTATACTGTCATCGTTGGGAGATAGAACTTGGATTTCGAGAAATCAAAAAAACCATGCTTGATAGCGCATACCATTTGAGAAGTAAGCGTCCAGACATGGTACGTCAGGAGCTATGGGGTGTGTTACTCGCCTATAATTTAATACGAAGAATAATGACGATGGCAGCGACAGTCACAGGGATATGGCCTAACCAGCTTAGTTTTTCTAGCAGTTCGATGGCTGTCATTCAGTATTTCTCATCAATATCTATAATGAGTCCAGGGAACATTCCAATACACTGGCAGCACTTACTCAATACACTGGTCTTATTTAAGCTTCCAACTAGACGAGAAGATAGAAGATATCCCCGATGGGTGAAGCCAAAACCATCTAAGTATCCCCATAAAAAAGAAAATGCCAGTCAGCTTAACTGACTGGCATTGAGCTAATGCTCCTTTTTTATATTTTAGTATTGCTTTTACAATCGTATTTTTAACGCTTACATTATTCGCGTTAAGTTATGATTAGAGCAAAAACTACCAGATTTTAACGCGTTTTTCAGGTGCAATATACATATCGTCACCTTCTTTTACGTTAAAGGCACGATAAAATTCAGGCATATTAGACAATGACCCTAAAGCACGGAATTCACCGGGTGAATGCGGGTCAGTTGCTACACGGTTACGTAATGATTTTTCAACCATTTTGCCACGCCATACTTGCGCAAAGCCCATGAAGAAACGTTGATCGCCAGTTAAACCATCAATAACCGGAGCTTCTTTACCATTTAATGACGCTTTATAAGCTTTATAAGCGATAGTCACACCTGATAAGTCACCGATGTTCTCACCTAATGTTAAAGAACCATTGACGTTTAAGTCTTCAAATACCGCGTAGTTGTCGTATTGAGCTACTAAGTTATCAGCACGTACTTTAAAAGCGGCTAGATCTGCTTCAGTCCACCAATTACGCATGTTGCCGTCACCGTCATATTTACTACCTTGATCATCAAAACCATGACCCATTTCATGACCAATAACAGCGCCAATGCCACCGTAGTTTACTGCGTCATCGGCATTTAAGTTAAAAAATGGTGGTTGTAAAATAGCTGCTGGGAA
Source organism: Colwellia sp. M166 (assembly GCF_024585285.1). Lineage (NCBI taxonomy): Bacteria > Pseudomonadati > Pseudomonadota > Gammaproteobacteria > Alteromonadales > Colwelliaceae > Colwellia > Colwellia sp. M166. The sequence goes on along the minus strand of NZ_CP040755.1, from coordinate 1,042,073 downwards.
AACAATCTCATTTTTTGTTGGGTTGTAATAAGCGTTAACCGTTTGCGGTGTCATACCCCATTCTTGTCTGTCGATTGGGCCACCAAGTTTAGCGACTTTTTTCTGGTGAGCAACTGTGCCTGAACGCATTTGGTTGCCAACTAAATCATCGTTTTTAATAACAAGGGCAGAGTAATCTTCCCATTTGTCAGGGTAACCAATTTTAGGATCAAAGCTGGCTAATTTGACATGTGCCGCTTTTTTTGTGGTATCTGACATCCATTCTAATTCGTTAATGCTTGCACCGTATGCACTGCGCAAGTTTTCAACTAATTGTGTCATACGTACTTTAGCTTCAGGTTTAAAGTGACGGCCTACATAAACTTTACCTATCACTTCACCTAGATTGCTATTAACGACTGCAACACCACGTTTCCACATTGGACGCTGTTCTTCACGGCCACTTAATTGCTTGGAATAAAAGTCAAAGTTTTCGTTGTCTAGTGCTGTCGTTAGTGAGCTAGCGAAATTACTTAGGGTGTGAAATATTAAATAAGTTTGCCAATCAGCTAATGAGGTTGCCGCGAATGTTTCACCAAAACCTTTGACAAATGATGGTTGGTTAACAATAAGATCTTTCTGGTCAGCAACGCCTTGTGCTTCAAGGTAAGCTGTCCAGTTAAAAGCATCAGTTACTGTCTTTAAATCTGCAACATCAAATTTGTTGTAGCGCTTTGTGCTGTCTCGAGATTCAACTTTCGACCAATGATAGCCCGCTAGTTTGGTTTCAAGTGCCATAATAGTTTGCGCAGCAGCTTTACCATTTTTTAGCCCGGCTAAGTTAAACATATTTTCAATGTGAGCTAGGTAACCTTGACGTAATTTTTCAAAACGTTCGGTTTCATTAAAATAGTAGTCTTTATCTGGTAAACCTAAGCCACTTTGCCATACATGGGTGGCATAACGTGTTGAGACTTTTGCATCAACATTGATATAAAAGGCGAGCGGGCTACCAACACCAATTTTTTGATTTTTACCAAAAAATGTTGCTAAATCATTTTTATTTTTTAAGTTATTAATGTCGTCAAGTATCGATTTTACCGGTGCAATACCGGCGGCATCACGGGCTTCTGTATCCATAAATGAACGGAATAAATCGGCAACTTTTTGTTCATCGCTGCCCATTTTTAGATTTTTAGTTGCCGCGAGTTCTTCGATAATGGCTTTGACGTTATTATCAGCTTCATCACGTAAGTCGTAAAATGAACCAATTGAAGTTTTGTCGCCAGGAATTTCATTTGCATTTAACCACGTACCATTAACATAGCGGTAAAAGTTATCTTGTGGACGAACAGATAAATCCATGTTCGCTTTATCAATACCTGATGCTAAGGCGGTTTTTTGCATTATTGGTGCTTCAGTGGTTGTTTTTGTACTGAGGTCATTACTACACCCAGCAATGAACAGTAAAGATGTGCAAACTGCACCTGTTATTATATTCTTCATTTTATACTCACGATTTAATTTATATTGGACTGTAAAGCTTTGATTTAAAGCAGACGATATTAAAGCCAATCTTTGATACTTACTAGGCTAACGTCCGTTTTTATAACAAATTATTAACTTTTTCTTGTATGTAAAAATTTACAAAAAACAAAATATAACGTTATTAAGGCATTAGCGTTACGATAATTTGTAACATTTTCCCCTAATAGCCGTTTTTAAGCGATTGTTATGCTGATTAATGCCGCGAGTTAATTATTGAATGTTTTTATTTTACAACAGCTTAATTTTGTTGTTCAGCATTTTTAGTTAAATGTCTAAAAGTTCATAAAGTCAGGAGCTATATGCTTATCAGCTGTGTTATTATTTTAGGCAAAATAATCTTGGTGTTATAACCATTTTCAATAAAGAAAGAGTTCATGTTTCAACCTGTTAGTGTTTACATTGGCTTAAGGTACAGCCGCAGCAGCCATGGCAAAGGCTTTGTTTCCTTTATCACCTTCTTTTCAATAATCGGCATTGTACTGGGTGTTGCTTCCTTAATTACCGTTGTTTCTGTAATGGATGGACTAGAGCAGGAGCAAAAAAGGCGTGTGCTTGGTTTAGTGCCTCATGTGTTAATGTCTTATCAAAAAACACATATCACTAATTGGCAAACGTTACAGCAAGATATGCTCTCGCTCCCCAAGGTTAATAACGTCACGCCTTTTCAAGAAAGTGAAGCGTTAATTCAATCAAAAAAATCCCTGCAAGGGGTTTTAGTGCACGGCATTATGCCCAAGTTTGAACAACATAATATTATTAATAGTTCAATGGTTTCAGGGCAATTAGATAGCTTAGATAACGTGCCCTTTAGCATAGTGTTAGGACAAGCGTTAGCACGTAACTTAAAGGTGAACTTGGGGGATGAAGTACGCTTAACCTTACCTAATAAAACCTTGTTTACCCCTATGGGGCGTGTTCCTGTGCACCGAACCTTTACTATTGTTGGTATTTTTAATGTTGGCTCTCAGGTTGATGAAGCAATGGTTTATATCAATATTAAAGATGGCGCAAAACTACATCGAAAAAAAGGTGATGGTGTTAATCAATTACGATTATATCTTGATGATGCTTTTCATGCTCAAAATGTTATCTCACAGTTGTCAGCAAAATATCCTAATTACCAGTTTGTTAGTTGGCAAGAAAGCCAAGGTGCATTGTTTGCTGCGGTTAGTATGGAAAAAAATATGATGTGGTTAATGCTAAGTTTAATTATTGCTGTGGCAGCTTTTAATATTGTTTCAGCGTTAGTGATGGTGGTTATCGATAAGCAAGGCGAAATCAGTATTTTACAAACCTTAGGTTTAGATCGTAGCGGGGTAGTAAAGATTTTTATTACTCAAGGTTTAACTAATGGGCTTTGGGGCGTTGTCTTGGGTGTCACATTTGGCGTGTTATTGACCTTAAATTTAAATAGTATACTTAGTTTACTCGGCGTTACTCTCTTGGGCGTCGGGCAGAAGTTACCGATTGCTATCGATGCTTTGAATATTGTTATTATTGTTATTTCAGCTTTGGCGATGAGCTTTATTGCCACCCTCTATCCAGCTTATCGAGCAGCACAAACTCAACCCGCTGAAGTGCTCAGAAATGAATAGTAAGGTAACGAATGCAATGGCAAATGATTGTAATATTAACTCGGTAAAAAAGAGCACAAAGATGAGCGCTAATGAAAACAGTATCACGCCTGAACTTCCCTTGAGTTTTGAGTGTCGTCAGTTAAGTAAGTCTTACCAACAAGGCCCTATTTCGACTCAAGTATTATCCAAGCTTGATTTGGCTGTTAAAGCTGGAGAGCTAGTTGCTATTGTTGGTAGTTCGGGCTGTGGTAAAAGCACATTTTTACATTTAGCAGGCGCATTAGATACACCAAGTGCTGGCGAGGTTTATATTAATGGTGTCAATATTCATCAACTTTCCGAAAAACAAAGAGCAAAATTTCGTAATCAGCATATTGGCTTTATTTATCAATTTCATCATTTGATGATGGAATTTAGCGCCGAAGAAAATGTTGCCATGCCGCTATTAATACGTGGTGATAAACCCAAAGATGCGCTTGTTCAAGCGAAAGCTATGCTTGAACAGGTTGGCCTATCGCACCGAAGCCATCATCGGCCTTCAGAATTATCAGGTGGTGAACGACAGCGAGTTGCTATTGCGCGCGCCTTAGTGACTAAACCCTCATTGATTTTAGCTGACGAGCCAACGGGAAATTTAGATTTTGATACTGCTGAACAAATTTATCAGTTACTACAAGAGTTAAACCGTACGGTTAATACCAGTTTTGTTATCGTAACTCATGATTTAACTTTAGCTGCAAAAATGGACCGCCAATTGCGTTTAGAGCATGGATACCTCAAGCCATTAGCTGACATTACCCCAAGTCAGGTTGTTCAAACTCAGAATGAACAACGCCAAGCTGAGGATGATTAAGTGCTAAAACCGTTAAGTGTATTTATCGGCTTGCGCTATGTTCGTAGTCGTCAAAGAAAGGGCTTTTCGTCATTTATATCAGCGTCATCCACCATAGGTATTGCTATTGGAGTCACGGTACTGATTGTTGTGCTTTCAGCGATGAATGGTTTTGAACGAGCGCTGGCAACGCATTTACTGTCTGTTGTGCCTCACGGCGAGGTGGTGGCGGTTAATGAGCCGATTAATCAATGGCGAGAAAATGTCGCGAAAATAGAGCAAAATCCAGGCGTTTTAGCAGCGGCTCCGTTTATAAAAACTCAGGGTATGATGCAGAAGTCAGCGGCACTTAAAGGTGTTGAAATACGTGGTGTTGACGTAATGTTAGAACAAAAAGTTTCTGCCATCTCAAGTTATATAACTGCAGGTAGCTGGCAAGATTTGACTCGTGATAACGCGGTAGTTATCGGTGCCGGAATTGCGCGTAAATTGTCATTACAGGTCGGTGATAACGTACAGTTATTATTACCGCCTGCCGATTTAACTACTCAGTCGGGTAATAAAGTACAGCAATTTCCTGTGCCCACTAGGCAGCCAGCAACGATTGTCGGCGTGTTTAAATTTGGCGGCACTATAGATGACAGCCAAGTTTTTATTAATTTAGCAAAAGCAGGGCAATTGCTAGGTTATCAAGCGGACGAAGTTCAAGGTATTCGATTAAAAGTGCGTGATGTTTTTGCAGCCCGACAAGTGGTACATGATGTCGCATACGGTTTTGATTTTTATGTATACATGCTGGACTGGACACGTAGCCACGGGCATTTATTTAATGATATTCAATTGGTGCGCTTGGTGATGTTTATTATCTTAGTGTTAGTTATTGCCGTGGCGAGTTTTAATATAGTATCGACGTTAATTATGGCGGTAAATGAAAAGAAATCTGATATTGCTATATTGAAAACCATGGGAGCAAAACCGAGTACCATTATGGCAAGTTTTATGTTTCAAGGGCTAATGAATGGTATTGTTGGCTGTATACTTGGCGCCGGTTTGGGAATTTTAATATCGTTAAATTTAACAGAGATTATTCGTGCTATGGAGTCTACACTTTCCGTGGAGTTTTTATCTGCCGATGTTTACTTTATTGATTACTTACCAACACTATTGCGTCAGCAAGATGTTATTAATACCGTGACTACTGCTTTAGTGATGAGTTTATTAGCGACTATCTACCCGGCATGGCGAGCAACAAAAGTTGAGCCGGCACAAGTGTTAGGGCAATCCTAATGAATAATCTTAAACACAAACCCAGTTCAGATTCAGATGAAACATTAACTTTGGGCTAAATAAAAGATAAGTAAAATAAAAAATCAGACTTCAAGTCTGATTTTTTTATTGAAAATTAGCTCATTAATATTTTTTGGGTGAAACTTAATCTCGTCGTGTTTGACGATTTTTCCATTCTTTTGCGACAGAAAAACGCCATAAGGTGTTTATGATCAAATAGCCTAAAATAGAAAAAATAGTAGCAAGCACGCCACAACCAAGAATAAACGCAGGGCCAATAGTTGAAATACTTTCAACTAACCATTGCCAGCTCGCTTCAAAGGCAAATTGTTTGGTGGGTACACCAACAATCCAGGTACCGACTAAATAGCAAAAATAGAAAATAGCCGGCATGGTCAAAGGGTTAGTGATCCAAACAAGAGCAACAGATAAAGGTAAGTTTGCATGTACTATAATAGCAAGACCAGCAGCTAAAACCATTTGAAATGGTACAGGGATGAAAGCAAAGAATAACCCGACAGCAAATGCTTTACTTACCGAACGGCGGTTAAGATGCCACAAATTAGCGTTATGCAGTAGCGTACCGAAAATTTGTAAATGCTTGTTGTTTTTAATCGTTTGATGATCTGGCATCAGGCGTTTAATCATTTTTTTCGGCATAAGTTTACTTAACTTTAAATGGCTAATTGGAAATTGATCACTATGGAATGGTGGCTACTCACATTTTTTTTCAGCGCTATTTTGTCATTATTCATACCTATAGTGCCAGAGTTTTCTTTGCTATCAGTGATATTGTTATTGGCATCATTTTTTATCTTGTTGAAGAAATACCGCTTAATTGCTATCGCTATATTCGCGTTCACGTGGATTTTGATTGCCGCTAGTCAATATCACAATACCCTGAATGAAAATAGCATTCCGTTGAAACAGTTGCACAAGCAAGTTTATTTAATACAAGGTAAAGTAATAAACATTGCTAATGTTACCTTGGATAATAGCCGCTTTAATTTCCTCGTAACTCATTGGCAAGGCTTGAAGGTTAGTAAAAACTTTAAAGTTCGTCTTAGTTGGAAAGCGCCGAAGCAGGCTTTGTTACAAGGCCAGGTATGGCAACTGGCAGTGAAATTAAAACCTGCTCATGGTTTAGCAAATGTTGGTGGCTTTAATTACCAATTGTGGTTGTTACAGCAGCAGATTATTGCAACCGGTTATGTTAAAGCCGATACGAGCGCTAAAACATTATTAAAGCGTGAAAAGCGTAATATATTGCTACAAGAAACGATCACCTGGCGGCAAAGTTTATATCGTAAGTTAGCGCTAATGTTAGCTGATAAGCCCATGCGAAGTTTGATTTTGGCGCTAGGATTTGGCGAGCGAGGAGAGTTAACACCTGAACATTGGCAAGTGTTGTCAGCAACTGCTACTCAGCACCTTATTGCTATTTCAGGTTTACATATTGGCATTGTTGCTTTTGGTAGTTTGATTTTTATACGCGTTATTGTGCGCTTATTGCCACTAAAGTTGATTTTGTCGACCAGTTGGCAGTTAAGGTTAATGCAAGCAAATTTACGTTACCTGCCGGTATTATGTAGTTGTTTTATGGCATGGTATTACGCTTATCTCGCCGGTTTTTCTATTCCGACATTACGCGCTTTGGTAATGTTGCTGTTACTTTGGTCACTAAAATTGATGATGATACATGTCACGCTATTACGTTGGCTGTTACTGGCAATTTTAGCTATTTTACTTTTTTGGCCATTAAGTTTACTCAGTGTTAGCTTTTGGTTGTCTATATCTGCCTTAGTTATTATTTTTTCGACACTTTCTCGTTTTAATATCGTGATGACTAGAGCGGCTAAAATGACTAAATCGGCCAAGATGACTAAGCCTCAATCGGAATTAATGCTTAAATTCAAAGATGAAAAGTGGCTAATAAAATATTTTTATAGCTTTAAAATCAAAGCTTCGCATTGGCTGAAAACACTATTGTTGGTGCAATTATCGCTAACGCTGGCGATGTTACCGATAGCGGCATGGTTAAATTATCAGCTGCCATTAGCGGCTTTCTTTGCCAATATTTTGGCTGTGCCTTTGATGAGTATAACTGTGATCCCGTTAACACTGCTTGCGGTGATCTCGCTGCCCCTTAATACTTGGTTAGCTGGCATTTTTGCTGATTTAGCGCAATTGAGTATGTCGTTCGTTTGGCAATGGCTTAGTTATTTAGCCAGTAATAAATGGGCAGTTATCGCTGTTTCTGCCCAACAAGTACAAGTATTATTAGTGTTTTTTGTTTTTATATTTTTGGTGTTGTTTTTTCGTCTCAGTAAAAGAAAAATTATGGCAACTTTATGTTTATTTATTATATCGTTAGCTATGATGCACTTTAATCGTCAAGCATTAAATGAATGGCAATTATCTGTGCTTGATGTCGGTCATGGTCTTGCTATTGTAATTGAAAAAAATCAGCATGTTTTTCTTTATGATACCGGCGCAAGCTACCCAAGCGGTTTTAATATGGCAGAGGCTGCTGTATTGCCCTATTTAAAACATTATGGCTATAAAGCAATTGATAGCGTAATGATCAGTCATAATGATAATGATCACGCAGGTAGCTTAGAGCAGTTAAAAGCAAACATTGCTATCAACAATATCATCGCAAATGAACAAAGTTTAATGCCAGATACACATTGTATTTCAGGACAACGTTTTACCTGGCAAGGGCTAGTGTTTGAAGTGTTGTCGCCAGCGGAAGTTAAAGGCGATAAAAATGATGATTCTTGTGTTATAACGATCAGTGATGGTATTCATCGAGTGCTGTTACCGGGAGATATTTCGATAAAACAGGAAAAGCGCTTATTAAATATCACCGGGATGGGTAATAAACTCAGTAGCGACCTACTTATTGCGCCGCATCATGGCTCTAAATCCTCTGCTAGTCGTCACTTTTTAGCTGCAGTTTCGCCTCGTTATGCAGTTTTTAGTACCGGATACTTAAATCGCTGGCAGATGCCATCAACAGAAATTTTAAAGCGATATCATGATTTTAATATTACTACCTTTAATACTGCTGAGCTTGGCATGGTAAGCTTTAAATTTAGTCAATCTATGACTCGTGCTATTACTGATAGACGCAATGAAGCAAACAGTGAACTGGCGATGGAAGAAGAACTTACAGTGACAGCCAATCAGCTCAAAGGCAATATTGAGGTCAGGAGCTATCGCACAGATATCCGGCCATTTTGGTTTGTAAATTAACTAAAAATACTGTTTTTTGCTACTGATGTCATGAAATCATGCTATTAAATACCGTCATAAAAGTTTATCGGTTGGTTGATTGACAAAATAACGCTAAAATAGTCAGGTAATTTACTAATACCATTAAAAATCCCCGCTAAGGGCTAAGTTTTTTGATAATGCATTGAGAGTGTTAATGTCTACAAAACCATCTTCACCAACGACAGAAAGTACCACTAGGCAAAATTTCAAGCGTTTACTGGCTTATGCAAAAGCCTATAAAGCCGCTGCCGCAGTGTCGATTTTAGGCATGTTAGGCTATGCCGCGATTGATAGTTTTGTCTTTTCTCAGCTACAGCCATTAATTGACAAAGGCCTTGGTGGCCAAGATCCCAAATTTATGCAATGGGCGCCCTTTGTTATTGTTTTGATGTTTATTTTACGCGGTATTTGCCATTTTGCCGGTAACTATACCTTGGCTTGGTTAGGTAATAATGTTGTGGCTAATATTCGTCAAGAATTATTTCAGCATGTCATGTCGATGCCTGTTGCTTATCATGATAAAGAATCTACCGGCAGTTTAATTTCAAAATTAACTTTTGATACCGAACAGGTACTCAGTGCAGTCTCCAAAGCCTTGTTGACTCTAGTGCAGCAAGGAGCATTTGTTATTGGTTTATTGATTGTGATGTTTTATAACAGTTGGCAATTAGCTTCAATTTTTTTACTGATCACACCGGTTATTGCTGGCATAGTAACGGTGATATCACGTCGTTTTCGTAATATCAGTAAAGGTATTCAAAATGCTATGGGTGAGGTAACCACTGCCGCCGAACAAACCTTTAATGGCCATAAAGTGGTATTAACTTTTGATGGCCAACAACGAGAGTTTGACCGTTTTTCCAAAATCAATAAACACAATCGTCAGCAACGGATGAAAATGGTCGCAACACAAGCTGCTAGCGTACCTATTATTCAGATTATTGCTTCATTTGCTTTAGCCTTTGTTTTGTATGTTGCTAATCTTGACTCTATGCGTTCCGAAATATCCGCGGGGGTATTTATGACTGTATTGATGTGTATGGTGACATTGCTGCGTCCATTAAAACTGTTAACAACAGTTAATAGCGAATTTCAAAAAGGTATGGCAGCCTGTGTCAGTATCTTTGCGGTGCTTGATCAAAAAACTGAACATGATACTGGTACAATAGCAATTGAACGTGCGAAAGGCACATTGGCATTTGACCATGTTAATTTCTTTTACAATGATGAAAAAGATAAACAGGCATTAACCGATTTAAGTTTTACTGCTAATGTGGGTGAAACTGTAGCACTAGTTGGCCGATCTGGCAGTGGTAAATCAACCGCGAGTGCTTTATTACTGAGGTTTTACAATGCCACTAGCGGTAAGGTTCTTGTTGATGGTAAAGATATTACCGATTACAAATTAAAAGATTTACGTAAGCAGTTTGCCTATGTTTCTCAGCAAGTCGTGCTATTTAATGACTCTATTGCAAACAATATTGCTTATGGCAAACCGCAAGCAACACGCGAAGAAATAGAAGATGCTGCACGTAAAGCGCATGTTATGGAGTTTGTTGAAGGTTTACCTGAAGGCTTAGATACTAATATTGGTGATAATGGTGCTATGTTATCGGGTGGGCAACGCCAGCGCGTTGCTATTGCACGAGCACTATTATGTGATGCGCCATTTCTTATTCTAGATGAAGCCACTAGTGCGTTAGATACTGAGTCTGAACGTCATATTCAAGATGCTTTGAGTATTTTGCAAAAAGATCGTACCTGTATTGTTATTGCTCATCGTTTATCGACCATTGAAAATGCCGATAAAATTATTGTTATGGAGCAAGGGCAAATTAAAGAGCAGGGCGATCATCAAACGCTATTGGAAAAAGACGGTGCTTATGCGCAATTACATAAATTTCAATTTGGTGCTTAGCTTTAGCTAAGTTGTAATACATTATGCGCTTAATTGAAAAAGTTTGGTTTCAAGGTCACCTAGCTAAATGGTGGTTGGTTCCTTTGTTATTGCCATTAATGGCTATATTTGCCGTGCTGAGCTTTATCCGTCGTCTAGCTTATAAACTCGGGCTATTGAAATCGGTAAAAATGTCGGTACCGATAGTTGTGGTGGGCAATATTGGTGTTGGTGGTAATGGTAAAACGCCGGTAACACTGTATCTAGTTGAAAAGTTTATTGAAAAAGGCATACAAGTTGGCGTAGTGAGTCGTGGTTATGGTTCAAAGGCGCCGCACTATCCTTATCAAGTACAGGCAGCGAGTACTGCGGAGCAAGCCGGTGATGAACCATTATTAATCTTTCAACGCAGTGGTGTTAATGTCGTTATTGGTTCAGATAGGGTTGCAGGTTGTCAGTTACTTATTGAACAAGGCTGTGAATTGATTATTGCTGATGATGGCTTACAGCATTATCGATTAGCACGAGACTTTGAATTTGTTGTGGTTGATGGTAAGCGTTTATTTGGTAATGGTTTATTATTACCTGCTGGACCATTACGGGAAACAACGCAGCGACTTAAACGTGCAGATTGTATTATTGTTAATGGCGAAAGCTCATGGCATAAACAAGTAAAAAATTTAACGCTTCCGCTTTTAACGATGCAATTAACAGCCAATAAAGTGGTGAATGTTAAAACCGGTGAAAGTGTTAAGTTAGAGCGCTTTTTAACGCAATATCTCGACGATACTCATAAGATCAATGCTTTAGCGGGCATTGGCGATCCAAAACGATTTTTTAATACCCTTGAGCAATGTGGCTTTAGCTTAGCAATGGTGCAAGGTTTTGTTGATCATCAAACATTTACTGCTGATGATTTACAGTTGTTTTCTGATGATTTACCGTTACTGATGACGGAAAAAGATGCGGTTAAATGTGTCGACTTTGCACAAGAAAATTACTGGTATTTACCGGTTGACGCAGTATTTTCAGAAAGTACGGGACGGGGATATATTACCGCAGTAATAACTAAACTCGTTGAACTAGTTAATAAAAATTGATAGAAACATGGTCAATTAGCCTTACAGAATAGATTCTGATGAGTCACAGAGATAAAAATTTAACACTTGATGCACAGGCATTAAGTTATTGGTTTTACATTTAAGAGAGATAATTATGGCGTTTGATATTAAATTAATGGAAATTCTTGCCTGCCCAGTATGTAAAGGAAAGCTAGAATATAATAAAGCACAACAAGAGTTGATTTGTAAGTTTGATCGCTTAGCTTACGCGATCGAAAAAGACATTCCAGTGTTACTTGAGAGTGAAGCTCGTCGCATTACAGAAGATGCATAACGTGTCTTTAGATTAATAGTAAAATAAGATTAATGAGGTCTATATGTCGTTTGTGGTAGTGATCCCTGCGCGTTTTGAGTCATCACGATTACCAGGGAAAGTACTGGCTGATATCGCGGGAAAGCCTATGATCCAATGGGTTGTAGAGAAGGCCTTAGCCAGCGGTGCTGAACAAGTTATTGTGGCAACTGATAATGATGATGTGGCCAAGGTAGTAAAAAGTTTTGGCGGTGAAGTATGTAAAACCCGCGCGGATCATCAGTCAGGTACCGAGCGACTAGCTGAAGTGATGCAAACGTATCAGTTTCCTGATCAACAAGTTATTGTCAATGTTCAAGGCGATGAACCTTTTATTCCGATTGAAAATATCGCCCAAGTTGCCGATAACTTATCTAGTCAAAGCCAAGCACGTATGGCAACTTTAGCGATGAAAATTGATGATGTTGCCGAAGCATTAAACCCTAATGCGGTTAAAGTGTTATGTGATAAAAATGGCTACGCGATGTATTTTAGTCGCGCAACGATTCCTTATGATCGTGAACGTTTTCTCAATAATAAACATATCGATGCGATTGGTGACTTTTACCTTCGCCATATTGGTATATATGCTTATAGAGCGGGATTTATTAAAGATTATGTACAATGGCCGACAAGTCAATTGGAGCAAGTTGAGTCATTAGAGCAATTACGCGTACTATGGCAAGGGGAAAAAATTCATGTTGCCGTAGCAAAAACAGCCTTAGAAGTGGAAGGTGTTGATACACCAGAAGATTTAGAAAAAGCGAGGCTTTACGCAAGTTCGTTATAAACCGACAATTGTAACAATAGAAAGAGGCTTAATCGCCTCTTTTTCATTATAGAGTCGTCAGTAAGCGCTTAAACTTATTGATTATTCGAATAAAATAAAAGTCGTCTCCACGCAATGCTCATCAATAAAGCTTATGTCGTTTGGTCTTTATCTGGCGTTTTATGGTATTTTAGTTTGGCATATAAGAAATATTGAAACCATTTTGATCTTGAATTGACGTTGATAAAAGTTACTTAGATGCTGAATACTTTGCTTGAAACAATCGATATATCTAATACAGCCGGTTATTAATAACAATTCCATTAATGAAGTGATAATTTTAAGGCAGCCAATTAGCTAATAGCTACGTTGCTTTCAACTCCAATGACTTGCTATTACTCGGCAATATCTCTTGCATTGCGCTATTAGCTTACCTTCATGCAAGTATCAATCAAGCGCCTTGTTATTGAACATTTATTGACGCTAAAAATAGATCACTAATTTAATGTGATTGGTATAAGATAATTTTTTAACTTTATAAATAGGTAGTTTAGGTGAATAGTTCATGGCACTGACCAAGAAACAAGCACATTTGCTTATGGCCAAAAAAGGCTTTTTAGATATGCTGCCGCTTAACTTAGCGGTGCTCCCTTGGGGGATTCTTTGTGGTTCATTGGCAACTCAACGAGATTTTTCTGCGTTTGAAGCTATTTTAATGCCACTGATTGTTTTTGCTGGCTCAGCCCAGTTGGTTGCTATTGAGTTGATCGCTAATAATGCCTCGTTGGCAACGATCCTGTTTACTACTTTTATTATTAGCTCGCGACATTTTTTATATGGTTTAGCGCTGCGTGATAAATTAAAGGTACTACCCAATAAATGGCGCTACGGATTTGGTTTTTTATTGACCGATGAGCTATTCGCTTTATCGAGTCATCGTAAGGCATTTACTGGCCAGTTACGGCTCGTTTATGCTTTATTCGCTGGTGGTAGTTTTTATTTATTTTGGTTGTTATGGAATGTGGCAGGTGTTGTGGCAGGTAGTTATTTACCTGATCTAACCAATTTAGGTTTAGATTTTGCCATTGCTGTAACTTTTATTGCCTTAGTTATTCCAACCATTATTAACTTACCTATTTTGGTTACCGTGATTGTTGCGGGGTTATTATCAGTACTCTTCAAATTAATGGCTTTTGAACTAGACTTGGTTGCAGCCGCCTTAATTGCCATGTATTGCGGTTATCTTACTGACCGTTTTCAGCAAAAAAATCGTGCAGATAGCAACGATGAACATGATGAAACTCGTCAAATATTGAAGGATAAATAGTGACATTGCTAATAATTATCTTGATGGCGTTGATCACTTTTACGACGCGATATTTATTTATTCATCCTCGATTACCTGTTCGTCTAGGGGCAAAAGTAGCGAAGTTATTAAGCTTTAGTGCTCCTGCAGTATTAACCGCAATTTGGGTGCCGATAATTTTTGTGCAGCAAGGACAGTTGAATATGTCCTTACAAAATCCTTATTTAATCGCAGCAACTTTTGCTGTGCTGACTGCCGCTAAAAGTAAAAGCATTTACTTAACTATGTTGGTTGGACTCATCAGTTTTGTACTAAGCCGTTATATTTTTATGTTGTGATCTTATTAGCAATTTTTCAGCGGTGATACTTTCTCAAGTGCTTAAAAATAGATGAAACTGCACAAGTTCATGACACTTGTAGCTTAAAGTACACCAGTTATCGAATAAAGCTTGTCAGTTGATAATGGTAGCTTTTATGATGGTGCACGCCTTTTATCTCAGATGAGCATTGTAAATATTATTATGAAGTTAACTAAATCATTAACCGCCATCGCTATTGTCAGTGCGCTGACTTTTTCCCAAAGTACTCTTGTACACGCTGCCGAAACTAAAGCTAAACAAGAGTCAGCTTCTAGCTGGTTAAGTTTAAGCGCTAAAGAACTTAAAGCGGTAGAGCGCTATGCGAGTGAATATAAAGATTACATTTATAAAACCCCGACTGAACTTACGTTTGTCACTGAAACGATTAAACGTGTCGAAAAACAAGGTTTTAAAAAATTTAGCGAAAAAAGTAAAATAACACCAGGTGCACGTTTCTACGATGTTAACCGAGACCGTGCAATTACTTTGATGGTTATTGGTGAAGAGCCATTAGAGCAAGGTACACGGATAGTGGGTGCTCATATTGATGCACCACGCCTAGAGCTTAAAGGTCGACCATTATTTGAAAAACAAGAGTTTGCCATGTTTCAAACTTATATCCATGGTGGCATTAAAACCTACCAATGGGTGAATATTCCGCTCGCCTTAGTGGGCAGAGTGGATAAAAAAGATGGTACAACGGTTAATATTTCTGTTGGTTTTGATGACAATGATCCTATCTTTTTAGTTACTGATTTAGCTCCTCATGTTGATTCACCTAATCGTAAGCGCACGAGCCGAGACGTTATTGGTAAAGAAGAGCTGGATGTTATTGTTGCTGCTAAGCCTGAATTAGATAAAAAAATCAAAGATCAGGTTAAAGATTATTTAATGTCAGAATATAATATTTCCATTGAGGATTTAGTTTCTGCTGAATTAGCGTTAGTTCCTGCAACTAAGCCGCGCGATGTTGGCTTTGACCGCAGTATGATTGCCGCATATGGTCAAGATGATAAAGCCTCATCAATAGCCGCTGTTAAGGCATTAACAGAGCAAAAAGTGCCAACATATACCGCTATCGCTTATTTAGTTGATAACGAAGAGGTCGGTAATATTAATAATACTGGAGCAAGCTCTACCTACTTAGTTGATTTGATTAGTGGTTTACTCTACAACGAAAAAGGTGATAGTTATAATGACTATCAATTGCGTAAAGTGTTACGTAACACCAAAGTTATTTCAGCGGATGTAAATCCAGGTGTTAACCCTACATGGTCGAGCGTTTGGGAGTTAGGTAATGCACCGCGCTTGGGCAATGGCGTTAACTTGAAGCTTTATGGCGGTGGTTTTAACGCTAATTCTGAATATATGGCGTGGACGCGAAACTATTTAGATAATGCTGATATTAAGTGGCAAACCTCAACGTATAAAGGTAAAGCGTCAGGTGGCACTATTGGTAGCGACTTATCAAACGATAATATGGAAGTTATTGATTTTGGTATTCCTATTTTATCAATTCACTCGCCTTATGCGGTAGGCTCAAAAGTTGATTTATATTCATTGTATAAAGCAATGTCAGCATTTTACCAAGAAAAATAATGGCTAAAAGTCATCACAACTAAAACCAAAAAGCCGTATTAATTCATACGGCTTTTTTATTGTAAAGATCTACTGTTATCAAGCTAAGAGCATGTGCTGATCTTGTTATAGTGTTTGTTTTGCAATAACCGGATTAGCATACATGGTTAATAACCAGTGTTTTTGCTCCGCGGTTAGGTTTTCCATGCGCTTGTTAAGCTGTGCTAGCATTGAGTTATCGGTATCTTGCTGATTCAAAGCTGCGTGAGCAACTAAATTACTATCGTAGAGTTTATAATTACTGATGATCTCTTTATCAATGGCTGCTGCGATGGCTTTGCTATCAGCGTAATCACCAACTATTGGTTGGCAAAACTCAATATGCACTCGACCCTTTTGCCCAACTAAACCTTGAGTAATACTTTTCAAGTCCTCACCTTCTTGTTTTTTATAGCTGCCGGTGGCTGCTTTTTCTGCAAGTTCAATGGCTTTATCACTATCACAGGGATCAAATTCATAGGAAATAGATACCGGTACAATATTCAATTCTGCTAGGTAATCGACGATAGGCGTTTGTTTATCTTTATTAAGCAATAGCATAGAGATTAAAGCTGAATTAGTTTTGTCTATACCGTCTTTAGCTCTGCCTTCACGTTGGGCAATCCAAATGTTCTGTTCGCGGTTAGCAACGGTGTCATGTATGTAAGCTGATAATTGTTTTGATGCATTGAGCATAGCGCGTTTATTTTCAGCACTGCGTTTAACAATAAAGCTCTTGTTAATGCGCATTAAGTCAGCAACCCAAGGTTGATGCAATAAATTATCACCAACGGCGGCTTCAACGGTGCTGATCCCGCTTTTATACAAGGCAAGGTTTACTAATGCGACGTCTAAAACAATGTCACGATGATTACTGATAAATAGTGCTGGTTTAGTATTATCAAAATTATCAATACCACTGAAACTGAAGCCTGCGGTACTACTTTTGATTAAATGATGTAAGTATTTCGCAACTTCCATTTGAATTTCATCAATACTGTGAAACTTTTGAGCGCGAAATTTTAATGACCACTTAACGATTGAGCAAGCAAGTGTTGGTAATACTCGATATAAGCGTGGCATTTTTAAACTAGCAATAGAGGCTTGTAAGCCTTTTTCGTTAATTAAACTTTCAATTACGTTAACTACCTCATCATCACGATAAGGGCGTATATCATCAAACATTCAAAATCTCTTCTATTGCCGAAAATAAATAATAAACGAACAGAGATTATAACTGAATCATATTGAAAAATGCGTATTTTGTTTACTCGTTTTGTGCTTTAAATTAGAAATAGTATAAACAAGCAGTTACTTAATTTTAACTTGAAATAGTGGCTGGAGATAAAAGCATAATAAAAGCTTTATTTTCAGTGAGGTGGCAATAAGCTATTAAGTTATTACTCGCCCGATTTTCTTGTTTTTCAGTTCTAGCAATGATTTGCTGTAGAACAATCTAGACTGAGGTTGTAGTAGTGTTGAAACTGCAGCGCGATATGTTAATGTTGAGTGAGGGCTTTAACGATAACTTGAAGCTTTGTTATTATTGATTTGAGTCGTTGTTTAGGATATTAATGGTAAAATTTACTGAATTAACTTGCGTTTTTAACATTTAGCCCCAAGTATTGATATGAGTAGCTAATAAAAAGGAATACCTATGAAAATAAATCTTTCAGGTCATCATGTTGACGTTACCGATTCAATCAAAGAACATATCAATGAAAAGTTTTCAAAAATAGCGACGCACTTTCCAACCCTAATTTCACTCGATGTTATTTTATCGCACGAACATAACCAGCATAGTGTAGAGCTTCGTACAACGTATGAAGGAGGGCGCATTTCTGCATCCGCAAACGATAGTGTTATGTATCCTGCTATTGCCACAGCCGCTAAAAAATTAGATGCAGCATTAAAGCACCGTAAAGGTTTATTAAAAGCTAATCTACATAGTAAACCAGAAGTTACGGCACCAGAAATTGCCCATGAAAAAGTTCAAGAGATGAATCTCAACTAATTCAGCAACTGATTGGTGTAAGATTTTGGATGAGGAGGCTTTAGCCTCCTTTTTAATATCGAGTTATTCTGTTTAGTTATAGCTATGCCATTTCACGATTCAGCTGAAATTTCAATCTTGAGCTAGCATGGATATAAATGTGGCTTTAGTTTGGCATAACAAAAAAATACACTTAACATAGGCACTTTAAAACAGTCATTAGAGGTATTATGCTAGAGATTTCCAATAATGTTGTCATTGCTGATTGGGAAATTGAGCTGACGGGTATTAGAGCCACAGGTAACGGCGGCCAACGAGTTAATAAAGTAGAAACCGCAATCCATTTACGCTTTGATATTAAGCGCTCTTCATTACCCGCCAGATATAAAGAACGATTACTAAAGCTATCAGACAGTCGTATATCTAGTGATGGCGTTGTTATTATTAAAGCACAGTCCTTTAGAACGCAATCAATGAATAAAGATGATGCCTTAAAGCGGCTAAAAGAATTGATTTTGTCTGCAATGATAGTACAAAAAGCTCGGCGAGCCACCAAGCCAACAAAAGGCTCAAACCTCAGACGCTTGGATGCAAAAAAGAAGCTTAGCTCTAACAAAGCTTTACGTGGAAAAATAAACCATTAGCCATTAATCATTATCAATTACTATTTGCTTCCTTACTACACTTTATGTAACTTACTACATAAAGTGTAGTGATTTTTGTGGAGTAAATTTTATGTCATTGCCTATCCCCGGTTCAGCTGTTCGTGGCTCCAAAACAGGTAAGCCGATTATGGCGTTACTTGATTTACTTGGCCGTACTTGGTGTTTGGGCGTTATTTGGCAGTTGCGCCAAGGAACGTTGAGCTTTAGCGAATTACAACTGCGCTGTGAAAATATCTCGCCAACATTATTAACCAAGCGGCTAAAAGAATTGCAGCAAACAAATTTAATTGAAAAAAGTTTACAAGGTTATCAATTAACCGCTATTGGTTTAGCGTTATTTCAAGTTATTGCACCATTGAGTCAATGGTCAACGTTATGGCAATTATCATTCGATGAACAACAAAAATTGCAAGAGAACGAAAATGAATAATGATTTAACCTTTTGTCAGATGCCACTTGATCGTGCTTCAACGCTGAGAAAAGATCAAACTTGGATGCAAGATAAATTAAGCTCAGAAGATAGTTGCTTCTATTTTTTTTGGCGTGGTAAGTTTCTTTATCATCAACAAAAATTGACGATTTTTACTAAAAAAAACAGTATAGACACTGAAAGTGAATATACTCATGCCGAAGTGTTTACTGATGCTTTACATACTAACGGCACTATCTTTTTAGGCACAAGTGCTGATATCGCCTATTTTGTTTGTGACTTATCTATAATGACTGACGATGAAATAGGGTTGTGGTTGGCAAAGCTTGTTATCGAAAATATCAAGTTTATTGATTTTAGGCGTTCACTGTCACTATTGAGCCCGCAGCAAGCGGCTATTTTGAGTTATGGAAAAGCATTAATACATTGGCAGCAAAGTGCTTTACATTGTGGTGGCTGCGGCGCTAAAACTAAAGCTCTAGATGGTGGTCATCGTCGAGTTTGTCTTGATGATAATTGTCAAAAAGAACATTTTCCGCGCACAGATCCTGCCGTAATTATGCTAGTGGAATATCAACCAAAATCTGGCCCCGCTGTTTGCTTATTGGCTGAGCACCATCGAACGCCAGAGCAAGCATTTTCAACCCTTGCCGGTTTTGTTGACCCTGGAGAGTCTTTGCAAGAAGCGGTGGCACGCGAGGTGCTTGAGGAGGCGGGTGTGCATGTCACGAATATTCGTTATGTCGATTCACAACCTTGGCCATTTCCTAATTCATTAATGATAGGTTTTATTGCGCAAGCTAGCGGCTTGGATTTATGCTTAGAGGAAGAAGAGTTACGAAGTGCCGCTTGGTTTACTGCTAAACAGTTGGTTGATTTCAAGGAGTGGGGAGATGATATTGAAGGCCCTAAACTACCACGAAAAGAGTCAATAGCACGATTGTTGATAGATGCTTGGTGCAAAAGCCAATTTGAAGCTAGCGCCCAAGTAATTGCAAAGGCAAATCAAGAATAAAGTACAAGCTTTATTAAACGCTAACATGCCAATTTAGGCACTATGATAAAACGATATAAAATAGTGCCTAAATCTTTAACGAACGGCTTGTTGTTAACTAAAACGTCTTCTTAAGGCAATTAAGCCGGTAAAAAACAAACCTAACCAAGCAATAGAACCGCTTCCACTGCTCGAAGGTGTAGGTGTTACAGGTGTAGTTGTTGATAATAAAGTGTTTTTAACACTGTTTAAGCTGCTAGCGGTATCTACAGTGTTGTCAATTATTGTCACCGTTTCTATAGTGACAAAGTTTTCAGTGCCAGGAACAAAAGTGCTGTCGGAGCATTGCTCAGCAGTGTAACCCGGCATTGGTATATTTTTAAAATTGCTGACTTGTTCATCAGGAGTAGTGTCACATGTTGTTATTAGTGCAATGGCATCAATGTTTTCCATCCCTGCAATTATTTCACCAAAAACAGTAAAACCACCATTTGCGGTGTCTAATTGCGGACCTCCGCCACTGTTGTCTGATAAGTTCACAAACCACTGGTTAGTTGCGCTATTCTCATTACCGCCCACTTTCGCCATCGCAATAGTGCCACGAACATTAGAATAAACCGGTTCGTTTGTTATGCTGCTATCGGTCGGAATTGCTGTTAATGGCAAGTTACCGGTAAATTCAAAGCCACCCGCTTGCATAACAAAATCTGGCACAACACGATGTACAACCGTATTGTTATAGTCATCATCGTTAATATACTTTAGGAAGTTATTGACTGTTATAGGCGTTGTTTCGTCGTGTAAGTTAACAGTGAAATTGCCGTGTGATGTTGTAAATTCCACTTTGGTTGCAGAAGCCGAGAGACTAGCAAAGGTGAATACTAGAAGTGATATTTTTGAAAATTTCGAGAAGTTCATAAATTTATTTCTTATGGCTCAATATGTTAAAAATTGCATGAATCATAAGTTGCTTTAAAGAAAACAACAAGACTAAGCGTGCTTTTAGGCTTTTTAAAGTACTTTACATTGAGTGTAAAGTACTGCTGACACAGGCTTTCTTGGTTAATACTAACGGCCAAGCATAAACATGATCTTGATCAGTTGATGAATATGTTTTTCTTAGTAAAGTCGCAGACTTATTTAAAATAACGTCAAAGGTTAACTGACGATGTCGTATGAAATGAATTTAGGTAAGGCATATAATGATAGCTTGCCAACTTTAGGAAATGTTATCACTGAGGTGATCCAATTTTTTGGCGCTGAAAGAGTTTATGGTGTAGGAGGGGATTTTGCGGCCAATTTAATTGCTGCTATCGCGCCAAAAGTAACTATATGTCCATCAAGCAATGAAATGCATGCCGGATTTTCTGCTTGTGCAAAAGCTGAAATTGATGGCATCGGCTTTTGTTTATCAACTTATATGGTCGGTAGTTTACCATGTACATCTGCTGCGGCATTGGCGGTAACTGAAGGTTTGCCTGTGATTTTTATTTCAGGCGCTCCCGCAGAATCAGAAGTCGCTAATCTAGCAATTCACCATACCTTACACCCAAATACAGCTTGGAAAACTGAGTATGATAGTGCTTTAAATGCTTTTGCTGCCTTGGGTATGAAAGTTGAACGTTTACAAGGTCAAAGAGCACCCGGGCATCCTAATATTGCTGGCGAACGGTTTTATCAGCTAGTGGCGCATGCTTACAAAACCAAACAGCCGGTTTTTATTGAAGTACCTCGGGATCAAGTTTTCCAAAAAACACAATCTATTCAGTTGCCTAAAAATACGGCTGCAATTTGCGGGTGTGAGCACATACTTACCGGCTCTGAACTTGTCGTTAATGCGATAGTTGAAAAACTTAATAATGCCCAGTTTCCGCTATTATATTTAGGTGATAGGTTAAAGCACAATCATAAATTACAG
The DNA here is from genome assembly GCF_024585285.1 of Colwellia sp. M166. NCBI lineage: Bacteria > Pseudomonadati > Pseudomonadota > Gammaproteobacteria > Alteromonadales > Colwelliaceae > Colwellia > Colwellia sp. M166. The sequence goes on along the minus strand of NZ_CP040755.1, from coordinate 1,020,210 downwards.
CGTCTGCTGATGACGTTTGCTGATAAATTTAGTATTCCATATGCTACTAGCTGGTTTGCAAAAGGCATTTTTAATGAGTATCACAGACTTTGTTTGGGCTCATATAACGGTGTATTCACTCAGACATCTGGTCGCCATTATATCGAGCAAAAAGTTGATTATATTATTGATGTGGCTAGCAGTATTTTGCCGCAAGACAGTAATATTGCTTTTGCAACTGGCACGCATAAAGTTGAAGCTTTTGAAAATAAAACCTTACTTAAAGGCGGAACATTATTAGAAAAAGATTTAGTAGAAATATTCCAATTGTTATTACAACGTCATAAGAAAACATTTGATTTTAAGCCGCCATCTGTTGAACCACAAGAGATAACTCCTTGCCATGAACTTGATTTTAATAATTTGGCGAGTACTTTAAATAGCATACAAGCTGAGGTTAAGACTAATTTAGTGTATTTACCTGAAGTCGGGAATTCCTATTTCGCTAGCTATAGTTTAAAAGTAAGACAATCATCGCTAGGCCGCAGTTGGCTGACAAATCCTTGGTATGGCGCTATGGGCACGGCATTACCTTATGCACGTGTGGTTGCTCAACGTTTACAAGATAATGCGCTCGATGAAAGAGCTGTGGTTATCATTGGTGATGGTGGCTTCCACTTTCAGTTGAATGATTTGATTCACTTCTTAAAAGATAATACGGATGTCACGATTATTTATATGCGTAATAATGTTTTTCATTTAGGTAAAAGCGGTGATGAGGCGATCTATCATTGTAATGATGAAAGGTTTGATGTTCATCAAGTGATTAAAGGCTATCAGGGACGTTCAACCACTATTGATACCGTCGCTGAGTTTATTGCTGAATTTAAAGCAACATTAAAGCACTCAGGTATATCTTTAATTGAAGTTTTAGCTAAGCCTATTGAGGATAAACAGTGCCATGAAATTAGGTTGTTAAATTTATATATCAAAGCAAAAAATGGTCAAGAAGAAGCGCTTAAAGAGTGGCAGTCGCTAACGTTATTGTAACTAGAAAATTTAGCAGAAATAAGATAAGTAAGCGCTATAGTTAGCAGAATAAGCTGGTTAACCACTGCGCTTTAAATCGATATCAAAAGTCAAATCATTAGCAGTTAAATAGCTTTTAAAAAACGCTCACTGCGTGGCACTAAATATTGTTCATAATTTAAAGAAAAAACGACTTTGTTAGAACGACCAATGATTTCTTCACGTGGTACTAAACCAATTGAACGAGAGTCAGCACTATTGTCACGGTTGTCACCCATCATAAGATAAAAGCCTGCAGGAATGGTTATTTCACGAAAGTTTGCTCTGCGAGGTTGATTGGCATTACCAGGTTGGACTTTAGTTCGTATTAAATGAGTATTGCCGGCAATGCTTTCTTGACTCAGGGTATAATTTTTCTTGCGAGAGACTATGGTGTAATCAGCGACTTGATGATTAATGGATAATTGATTGTTAACCATTGATACGGTATCTCCTGGAATGCCAATCACCCGTTTTACTAAGCGTTTTTTTGCCGCCTCAGATTCAAAAATTACAATGTCATTGCGCTTAGGGTCAGCAAAGTTTACAAGTGTTTTTTGACTAAAAGGCAATTTTAAGTCATAAGCCATTTTATTAATTAAAATACGATCTCCCTCTACAATCGTTGGCTTCATGGAGCCGGTGGGGACGTCATTCCAATCAGCAACTGCACTGCGAAAAACTAACATCAAGGAGATGAATACTAATAGTGAGGTATTTGTTTTGACGAAACTTAATATAGTATTTTTCATTATATTTCCTTTAAACTTTCATAAAATAACGGCTTGATTTTTGACTAAGCCGCTATTTTAAAGTTCCATCATTTAAATGAAATTAACAAGTGTAAATGTAAGTGTTTATTTCTGTATTTATGAAATCATCAGCAGGTGATTTAACCACAATGCTTTACTTATCGCTATAACCCCAAGGAGCAGCCGGTGCTTGAACTGCTTTAGTTAAATCAAAGTCAACACGAAACTCTCGCCCTTGACGAATCAACCGATAGCTAAACTTCTCAGGGTAGATAAACATTTGCCATGTGTTGCCAACCGATTGTGGTATGCCTGTTTTGACAAATAATTGTTTTGAATACTCATCAGCAGGAAAAGACTGTACTTGTGCCCAACCAGCGTCATTAGTATGTCCGCCATACATAGTAGATTCATCGTAGCTGCCATCTTGATGACGGTGATCATGTTTTAATGAAAGTCCTGAGCCGGTTTTTGTAATTATCCAAGTGCGAGAGGCGTCATCACCGACATGAAAAGGAATTTCAAGTTTTTCATCGGAGCACTTTCTAATATGCATCATAAGTTTTTTATTACTAAAACCACCGCCACTAGCGTTATCGACTGTCACTTGACCTTCAAATGCTTTATGACATAAGGCTTTTATACTATTGAAGAAACTTTCATGACTTGGCACGGAAACTAATGGAGCAGCACTAATAGTTGCCGCATTAGCAGAACAAAAGACACTGCTTGAAAGTAATAAGGTTAAAATATTGATTTTCGCTTTCATGAAATAGGCCCATAAATTGACTAAATTAGAAAAATTTTAATATCTGATGCTATCAGATATTAATTTAATAGAAAGCTGTAATAGTATTTTGGAATAAAAGCTAGGCTTACGCTGCAAAAATAATTTACTTGTAGTCTCTGCACTTGCAGCGCAAAATCAGACAAAATTAAGACCTAGCGTATTGAGAAAGTTGGAAATGAAATTGAAGAATGAAAATGTAGTTATTGGTTTAACTGATCCCAAAAGTCCGTCAAATGTTGGAGCTGTTATGCGTGCTGCAGGGTGTTACCAAGCAGATGAAATTCGCTATACGGGTGTTCGCTATGCAAGAGCGGCAAAGTTTCATACTGATACTAAAGATGTATCCAAAAAAATTCCTTTGCATGCTGTCGAGTCCTTAACTGATAACTTAATGTCAGGGCAGCAAGTTATTTGTGTTGACTTAGTTGAGGGCGCTATACCTTTACCTGAGTTTGAACATCCTGAAAATGCCATTTATATTTTTGGCCCTGAAGATGGCACGATCGCGCAAGATATTATTAACATGGCTGATGCTGTCGTTTATGTACCAACAGTAGGTTGTATGAACTTAGCAGCAAGCGTTAATGTTTTGCTTTATGATCGATTGGCGAAAGCAAAAAATATTTTGTTAGGAGACGAGTTAATTAAACGCAGTCGAGATACCAATAACAAGGTAAAAGTAAAAGCCAATTAAGCTTTGAAGCAGTTGTAGAGTAAGTTCGTGTGTATAATCATCGTATGTTGATTAACAATGCAGCGATTATATTTATTATTGCTACAATTGATTCTTTTCTTTGAAACGGCTTGACTCTTGATAAAAAGTCGGTAAAATCCGTCTCAGCTAGAAAGTAAGACCTATATTTATGTACAAAGTTTCGAAGTTATATTAGTAAGTAGCTCGTCCTGTTTAATAAGTAATAGCAACACTTCCTGCAACATCGCCTTATTTTTGAGGCATCAATTACGAATAAATAGGATAATACAAATGTCTAATACAACTACTGGTACAGTAAAATGGTTTAACGAGTCTAAAGGTTTCGGTTTCATCGAGCAAGAATCTGGTCCAGACGTTTTCGCACATTTTTCTGCAATCTCTGGCGACGGTTTCAAAACTCTTGCTGAAGGCCAAAAAGTACAGTTTACTGTTACTCAAGGTCAAAAAGGTCCTCAAGCTGAGAACATCGTAGCACTTTAATTAATATTTATTAGCTAACTTAACTGGTTTAAGTGAACTAAAATATTAAAAGTGTTGAAAAGGGGAGACATTAGTCTGCCCTTTTTGTGTCTGCAAAAAAATAATGATGTCAGTTACCGGTCAATATAAGCAACTTGTTGAGCAAAAATTACTTCAGCTTGACAGTGAACAACTTCAAGCAACCATTGCGCTGGACAAGCTTGCAGAAAAACTATCTCTTAGACAAACCCCATCTTCTATATTCATATCATTAAAAAAAATATTCAGTAAGCCTGCAGCTATTCAAGGGATCTATTTTTATGGCAGAGTAGGGCGTGGCAAAACCATGTTGATGGATTTGCTTTATCATCAGGTGAATATAACACGTAAAAAACGCATACATTTTCATCATTTTATGGAAAGCGTACATCAAAAGTTGCATGAGCTTAATACTATAGATAACCCGTTAGCACTCATTGCTGAAATATGGGCCGCTGAAGTTGACTTACTGTGTTTTGATGAGTTTTTTGTTAATGATATTGGTGATGCTATGTTATTGGCGGGCTTACTAAATGCCATGCTATCAAGCGGTATTACCTTAGTTGCAACATCGAACTGTCGGCCTGATCAGTTGTATCTAAATGGCCTTCAACGCGAAAGATTTTTACCAACCATAGATATTATCCACCAATATTGCCAAGTTATCTCTATTGATGGGTCGAAAGACCATCGCTTGATGACAAGTGATACCGTGACACATCAATATCGCGACTTTCATGTCGGTAATGAAAAAGGCGGTGATTTTTTATCTCAGCATTTTTTAGCCTTAGCTATCGGTAATGTGCAATATAACGAGAGTATCACCATTCATGGTAGAACCATTAATTTTGTCGCCCGTTGTCAGAGTGCTATTTGGTTTGACTTTATGGCAATTTGCTCAAGCCCGCGTAGCCAAAGAGACTATATTAAGTTAGCGGATCAATACGCAAGTGTGCTGATCAGCGATGTTCCTCAATTTAGTGGAAAACTCATTCCTGCGGTTTTTTCTGGTGTTGAAGATAGCTACCAACGTAGTGGTGTGGTGATGGGACAATTAAGAGGACTTGATGATGAAGCTCGGCGTTTTATTGCCCTTGTTGATGAGTTTTATGATCGAGGAATCCGTTTAATTATAGCTGCACAAGTTGATATTGCGGAGCTTTATCAAGGTACTCAACTCAGTTTTGAGTTTGCTCGCTGTCGTTCAAGACTATTTGAAATGCAGAGATTAGCTTACAGTTAATGACCTCATAATAGTTAACGCAAGAAATATATAAGCTAAATTACTACTGCTATGATTAAAATTAAAAATTTAATTATAGCGTTATTAATTCATGCAGAACTAATCCTATCTTCCTTATTTAGACTTGGTGTTATTTGTTAAATTGACTAAAAATTTAACTATACTACTAAAAATTAGTTTTTTGCACTTTACCTAATATTGTGCAATTCCCCTTAGTTATTGATATTAAGGTTATTTTTATATTGGCATCAGTTTTGTAAACAATATTAAATCATAAAAGCTTATTATCGCTTTGATGAAGTCTAATTGGATTAATTTATAAAGGAAGGTAATATGAAAACTTTGATCGCAACAGCATTAATTATGGCAAGCTCGGCAAGTTATGCGCACGAAAATTCTTTTTCTAGTGACTCATGTCAAGTTGACTTGAATGGCGGCATTAACATTAATGCTAGAGAAATTACCTTTTCTAAAAATAAATCTCCGGTGTATACCATCATTAACAATGATGTTTTATTGATCAACGGTGAAGAGGTTGCTTTAACAGCAAGTCAACGATCTTTACTTCATGAATACTCAACCAATATCCGTGGGGTTGTACCTGAGGTAAAAGTGATTGCTTTAGATGCTATTGATTTAGCTATTGATGGCGTCAACTTAGCGTTTAATGAGTTATTAGGTGATGGTAATAATGTTAGTTCAGAATTAACCATGCAATTAACCAATATTCGTACTGAAGTAGATGCAGAGTTTGATGGTAGTAAAGATTTTTATATTGACGAAGATGGCTTTGCTGGTGAAGATTTTTTTGGTGAAGACTTTGAGCAGAGAATTGAGTCGGCAGTAGAAACGACTATCCAAAATTCTTTAGGAAGCCTAATGGTTGCGGTTGGCCAGCAAATGCTATATTCGGGTGGTGATATGGATGCGTTTGGCAGCAAAATGGAACAATTTGGTGAGCAAATTGAACATGAAATGGAAGCTCGTGGTGCTGGATTAGAAAAGCGTGGTGAAGCGTTATGCCAATCTATTATCGTGATTGATAATTTGGAAGAACAATTGAAAGTAAATATTGATGAACTTGCAGATTATAATTTTATCACTGCTAGTCAGAAAAATTCGCATAGTGAAATTTAATTTTTAGAGCAACTTTCTGTTTAAGTCATCATATTATCATGTAATTTCCAAGAGAAGCGCTAGGCTTGATACCTTAGCGCTTTTTATGTACTGAATGAACGGCATATCGCGAGTGCATGAATAGATGTGGTGGTTTTGGGCTCTTTATCGTGTTTTGTCGTATTTTTATTGCTAAGGCTTAAAGTGCACGTTACAGTAGCGGCCCAAAATCAGCTGATAGATCACATATGCACGCAGTTCAACAACTTCATCAATACCGTAAAAGTTTAAGCACGACGACCTATAAGTCTAGAGGACAACGAGTGATCCGTTGTGAACTTTGTCGATTGGCTGAAAAATTTTGTATTTGTTCGCTAGCGCCGAGTGTAAAATCTAACGCTGGTTTTTTATTATTGATGTACGATACCGAAGTATTAAAACCAAGTAATACCGGTAAGCTAATTGCTGATTTGATCCCTGATAGTTATGCATTTCTTTGGTCGAGAACGGAAGTTAATCCAGATATTTTAACGTTGTTAAATGATCCTATTTGGCAGCCAATGATAGTATTTCCTAAAGCTTATGCAGGTGATGAAAGAGAGATTTTTGATAATAAAGTCGTATTAGCAACCGGTAAAAGACCTTTATTTATCATGCTTGATGGCAGTTGGCGAGAAGCAAAAAAAATGTTTCGTCGCAGTCCTTATTTACAAAATTTACCTGTGGTTTCATTCACGCCCAAAACACCTGAAGATGCGGCTGAGCTTAGCTCTCGCTACCAAATTCGCTTAGCTGCCAATAATACCGAATTAGCTACTGCTGAAGTTGCAGCACAGATATTGTCGCTAGCAGGGGAACAGATCAACGCAGATTTGCTTGATCTTTGGTTTGATGTTTTTAGCTATGAATATCAACGTGCTGTTTGCCAAGGCAATAAAGGTAATCCAGATGCGGTTGTTGATTATATAGCGTTCACGAAACAACATGGAATTGCTATTGCCAAAGACCAAGTAAAGTAGAAAATATAACGCAGTAAGCGTAATGTTATTATAAGACTCGTTTTAAATGCATGAAAACACTGCAGCTAAGGCAAAACTATTTTATAATAATGCACATTATAGAAATGAGGTTAATTTATGAAAATATGTGGTGTTGAGTTAAAAGGTAACGATGCAATTATTTGTATCATGTCGCGGGAAAATGGGTTGTACGACATACCAAAAACGCGCGTACAAAAAATTAGTCTTGTTGATGCGGGTGATGCCGAGCAAGTACAATATTTCCAATTTGCTTTTGCTAAGCTAATGGAAGATTACAAAGTTGATAAAGTGGTTATTAAAGGACGTGCGTTAAAGGGGAAATTTTCCGGCGGTCCTGTAGGTTTTAAATTGGAAGCTGCTATTCAGCTTATTAAAGATCTACCTGTGGAAATATTAGCAGGCACTTTTATCAAAAAAGCACTAACACGCAGTCAGGTTGATATTGATTTTCGTGATACGGGTTTGAAGCAATACCAAGAAAATGCTTTTGAAACTGTTTTTGCTTTTTTCGAAGGTAGTATGTATCTTCAATAATATACAATTTCTTGATTGTTAGTATTAAACTATAAAAAGGGTCGCTATATAGCGACCCTTTTTTCGTTTTTTTATCGGTTTATTTACTGGTTAAACCGCGACGCTCAAGTAAAGGTTCTACTTTAGGGTCTTGACCTCTGAAACGACGATACATGATTGTTGGATCGTCTGTGCCACCACTTTCTAATACATGCTTACGATAAAGTTCAGCGGTTTTTTGGTCGAATATGCCATTTTCTTTAAAGGCTAACCAAGTATCAGCATCATAGATATTTGACCAAATATAGCCGTAGTAACCAGCAGAGTAACCACCAGCAAAAATATGCGAGTAGTAACCTGTTTTATATCTTGGTGCGATTTGCTCAATCAGACCAATGTCTTTTAAAACATTTTTCTCAAAGCTATTAGCGTCTTGTAATTCAGCAGTTTCTAATGAATGCCAGCTCATATCAAGTAAGGCTGCGGCTAAATACTCTGTCGTACCAAAACCTTGGTTGAACTTGCCAGAAGCTTGAATTTTTTCAACTAGCGCTTGTGGAATAACTTCGCCAGTTTGGTAGTGCTTAGCAAAGTTAGCTAATACTTCCGGCTCTGTCATCCAGTTTTCCATCACTTGCGATGGATATTCTACGTAATCTCTTGGTAGTGATGTACCCGTTTGAGAGCGGTAATAACCGTCAGATAGTAAGCCTTGAATAGCATGTCCAAATTCATGGAATAAAGTCGATGCTTGATCAAAAGTTAATAATGTTGGTTTGTCACCTATTGGGCGAGGGTAGTTTAATACGTTATAAATAATTGGTGTAACATCTTCACCGTTCATGCGGTATTGTTTACGGAAACTGCTCATCCAAGCACCACCACGTTTACTTTCACGTACGTAATGATCAGTCATATAAATACCGACATAGCTGCCGTCACGATCATACACTTCAAATGTACGTACTTCTGGATGATACTTAGGTAGATCATCACGCTCTTTAAAGGTAACGCCCCAAAGTTTTTCGGCGGTAAAGAAAACGCCTTGTAGTGTTGCTTCTAATGAGAAATAAGGTTTAGTTTCTTCTGCGTCGATATCAAAACGCTGTTTGCGAATTTTTTCAGAGTAATACCACCAATCCCAAGCGGCTACTTTAAAATTGCCACCTTGTGCATCAATCATTTTTTGAATATCAGCAGTTTCTTCTTTTGCATGCTCTAATGCTGCAGGCCAAACTTTGTTTAATAATTCGAAAACATTTTCAGGGGTTTTTGCAGTCGCATTTTCAAGCACAAAATGGGCATGGGTTTTATAACCTAAAAGCTGAGCTTTTTGATAACGAAGGCTGGCCATTTCACTGGCAATTACTTGGTTGTTATTGGCATTATCGTTATTACCGCGCATGGTGTAACCTTTATAAATGGTTTCACGTAATTTACGGTTGTTTGAGTAAGTTAAAAAAGGGTTTTTGCTTGGACGGTGTGTGGTGAATACCCATTTGCCTTCGTGGCCACGCGCGGTTGCGGTTGCGGCTGCTGCTGCAATAATATCAGCAGGTAAACCATCAAGATCGGCTTTATTATCAATAACCATTTCAAAGTTATTGGTTTCAGCGAGCAGATTTTCACCAAACTTTAAGCTTAAACCACTAAGTTTTTCATTTAATTCACGTAGTTTTAACTTATCTGAATCGTTAAGGTTAGCACCACCTCTAACAAAACTTTTATAGGTTTTGTCTAATAAGCGCTTTTGATCTGTGCGTAAGCCTAATTTATCTTTGTTGTCATAAACGGCTTTAACACGCTGAAATAAAGCATCATTTAGCGCTATATCATCACCCAAAGCTGAAAGTTTTGGTGAAATTTCTTTTGCGATGGCACGCATTTCATCATCAGACATTGAACCGGTTAAACCATAGAAGGTTGTGCTGACTTTATTGAGAAAATCACCCGATTTTTCCATTGCCACAATGGTGTTTTCAAAGGTTGGGCGCAATTTAACCCTAGTAATAGCATTTATTTCAAGTTTATTCTGTGCGATACCATGATAAAAAGCCGGTAAGTAATCGCTTTTTTTAATTTTATCAAATGGCGGAATACCATGAGGTGTATCGTAATCAGAAAAAAATGGATTGCTCGCCGTACTTTCTGCTTGTGCTACTGCTACCACATTGGCTGTGGTGGTATTTTGTTGGCAACCGGCTAATGCGATAGCAATGGCCAATGGTGCAAGATAACGAATTTTCATTAAATGACCTTGTTAGTTTTTATTGGGATGAATGATGTGATTTATCCAATGCGATAAAATCACAATGAAGCTTGTTCTGATTCTATGTTGCATGCACCGTAGGTACAAGGATAGGAGACAAAAATTCGATGAGTGGCTAGTTATTGACGTTAAAATTGCTTATTGCACAGCGTTAGTGGTTGGTAGCTAAATATAAGATGATTTATCGGCTATTTTAGTCTGTCAATATAGCCGATGTTGTGTTGACGTTTTAACCTCGTTATTTACCTACTTTAGTGACTTAACAATTTCTTTAACGGCGAGTTCTAAGCGCGGGTCGCTTGTATCAGAGCTGGTTGATTTAAATATCACTTGATTGTTCTTATTAATAAAAAAGGTTGTTGGTGTGCCTCTTACACCATAAATCATGGCTACTTGATCACCATTAACGGCCGTAGGGAAATGATAACCACGTGAGGCTAACTCATCTTGTGGTAATGCGCCGTCATCCTCATTAAAACTAATGGCAACTACTTTAACCCCTTGTTGTTGATATTTTTCTTCAAGCTCAGCTAACTTAGGTTGTAGTTTTTTGCAATAAGGGCACCAGGTCGCCCAAAAATGTAAAATTATGGCTTGGCCTTCGAATTGAGCTGAAGAAATTTTTTCACCGGTTTGCGTTTTCAATTGCCAAGCTGGAGCTTGCGGTGCAGTTGACGATTCATCGGCATAAATATTTATGGAGAACAAGGTTAAGGTTAATAAAATTGCGTGAGTAAATTTTTTATTGAAAGTAGCTAGGTTAATCAAACGAGATCCTTATTTTATTACTGGCTTAATTAACTTGACCTAGCGAAGAGCCTTCTGGTTTCAAAAAAATTAATTTATTTAACCTGAGTTGAAAATAATGACTTTACAGTTGTTCATTGTTAGCTAAATATGAGCGTGTTGTTATTCTCTTTTTTGGTCATTAACATCAGTTTTAAGATTATTATTCAAGCATTTCCCAAGTTAAAGTTAGCTAGCTATTGGTAAGTCATTAGGGAAAAATTGAGAGGCGTATTAGGTAAAGGTTAAATATCTGCATCCTTGCAGATATAATCAATATCAGTAAAAGCGCATTATTGGTCAAATTATTTATCTAAGCTCGGCTTCTAACATTACTTGGTGGTTTTTAAATCAGCAATGCTCAGCTAGGATCATATCGGCGGCTTTGGCGGCAATCATCATCGTTGGTGCGTTAGTGTTACCGCTAATCAGTGTTGGCATAATTGAGGCATCAATAACGCGTAATTGCTTGATGCCATGCACTTTTAATTGCTCATTAACAACTGATAATTCGTCTTGCCCCATTTTGCAGGTACCTACAGGATGATAAATGGTATTACATTTTTCTTTTAGAAACTGGTGAATAGCTTGATCGCTATTACAGTCTTCATCTGGGAATAAATATTTTACATGTGTTTTGGATAAGGGCGGCGTTGATAAGATTTTTTTGGCGATTTTTACGCCTTTAATCATCGTATCAATATCATCTTGGTGATCTAACATATTGAGTTGAATACGTGGATGTTGGCTGATGCTATTACTATTAAGTGTCACTGTGCCACGACTTTTTGGCCTAAGTAAACAAACATGTAAGGCCAGGCCATAACTACAAAGTAGTTTATGATTTCTACCATGATTGTCCATAGCGGCCGGAACGAAATGTAACTGTAAATCAGGCTCAGTTAATGATGGTTCTGACTTAATAAAACCGCCGCTTTCAGCAATAACAGTAGTAAGTAAACCGGTACGCTTTGTGATAAATTTTACTGCTTCTTTCGCGCCCCACCACAGTGCTTTTGGTCGATAGGCTAATACTTCGGTTCTATTATGCTGAGCCACATTCAGTACGTCGACATGATCTTGTAAGTTCTTGCCAACGCCTTCTAGCGCATGTATTAGCTTAATATTATGCTTTGTTAACTCAGTTTTAGGACCAATTCCTGACAGCATTAATAGTTGTGGTGAGTTAATCGCGCCAGCACTAACAATAACTTCTTTATCAGCCATTAATTGCAGCGTTTTACCGTGCAGCTTGTAAATAACACCAATGGCAATGCCATCTTCTATTAATACTTTTTCAACTTGCGTCTGAGTAATAACAGTTAAATTTTCACGATGCAAATTAGGGGTTAAAAAAGCTTTTGCAGCGCTATGCCTCAAACCGTCTTTTTGAGTGACTTGATAATAGCCAATACCTTCTTGTGAAGCGCCATTAAAATCATTGTTTTCAGGATAGCCTGCGGCTACTGCTGACTGAATAAAGTCTTCATTTACTGCAGGTTTAGATACTGAGTCTGCAACGTTGAGCGCACCATTGATGCCATGAAAATCATCTTCACCGCGCTCTTGATGTTCAAGTGCCTTAAAGTAAGGTAATACCTCATCAAAACTCCAGCCATTGTTACCTAAGCTTTGCCAATGATCATAGTCTTGTTTTTGACCTCTAACATATAACATGGCATTAATGGAGCTACTGCCGCCGAGTGTTTTCCCTCGAGGGGTGAAAATTTCACGCTGATTAAGTGTTTTTTCAGTATTTGAATTAAATTGCCAATTTAAGCTACGACTTTGCATTAAGCCAATAATACCGATGGGCAAGTGGATCAGCCAATTTTTATCTGCTTTACCGGCCTCTAAAAGGCAAACACTATGTTTGCCACTGGCCGATAATTTATCTGCTAGCACACAGCCTGCAGAGCCGCCGCCTATTATTACAAAATCAAATGTTTCCACACCAACACCCTTAACTTAATTTTTATTATTATTTTAACAAGTCAGACCACTATGATATAAAAATGTCGTTTATTCAAGTATCGAGTTTGGGTGCTATTGGCTACTTACATCCTTGATATCTACTTGTTGTATTTCCCCATATTTGGCAACAGCATCATTTAATTGAGATGCTTTACCGATGATAACCATTTGTAAATTTTCTTTTGGAAAGTACTTGTTGATCAGTTGCTGTGTTTTGGCAACGGTTAATGAATTAACTTGTTGTTCAAACGTGTTGATATAACGCTCGTCAAAATTATAACTGTACATTTGTCCTAAGAGGTTACTTAAATCTTGTGATGTTTCAAACTTAGGCGGAAACTTACCTTTTACGTATGCTTTAGCTGAAGCCAATGTTTCATTATCAATACCCTGTAACCATAAACGACGGTAAGTTGTTAATGCCAGATCAATAGCTTCTACCGTACTGGCGGTTTTTGTAAAGCTTGAGATAGCAAAACTTCCTGCATGGCTATAGTGAGTAAATTGACTTTTAGCACCATAAGTTAATCCTGAGTTAACACGTAACTCGTCATTTAACCACGAAGTAAAGCGATCACCTAAAATGGTGTTAATTACTGATATACCGACTAAGTCTGGTGTATTTCGTGCAATACCAAGTCCGCCAATGGCAAATGTTGATTCGATAGCATCGGCTTTGTTAACTAACAATACTTTTGCTTGCGTTAAAGGTTTTGGTAGTGTTATTGCCGCTGGTGTTATTTTGTTGTGGTTCTTCCAGTCTGAAAACAATGCGTTGACTTGTTTTAACATGGCTTGACTATTAAAGTCTCCGACCACGACAATCGCCGCATTTTGCGGTTGATACCATTGTTTATGGAAAGCCTTAACATCGGAGAGTTTTATCTTTCTGATCGAATCAGCATGACCTGTTGTTATGGCATTGTAGCTAGAGTCAGCAAAAACCATATGCTTAAAATAGTTATTGAGCACTGACTTTGGGCTCTCTTTGTTTTGCTCTAATGTCAGTAAATGCTGCTTTTTCTTTTTATCAAATTCATTGCTTGAAAATTTTGGATGAGTGATAACATTTTTTAGTAACGCTAACATCTCTGTTTGATCTTTCTCGGCGAACGAGCTCTCAATATACGACGATTCACTACCCGCATAGGCGGAAATGTTGGCACCAATAAAATCTACTGTTTCATTGATTTGAGCTTTTGAGCGTTGTTCAGTACCTAGCAGTAAATTTTCAGCGGTTAAATAAGCTAAGCCCGCAATTGAGTCATTAATAGCGCCGGCTTTAACCACAATATTGACATCGATAAGTGGTACTTCATGCTGCTCCATTAAGTAAACGGTTAAGCCATTATCTAAAGTGACTTTTTGATACTCAGGTAAGGTGTAATCTGCATTAGCTTGCAATGTAAAAAAAGTGAAGCTGCAAATTGCAAAAGTCGTTAATAGCTTATAAATCCGCATCGTTGCTGTCCTTTTCAGAAGATAAAATACCGACAGTGCGGTTTGATTTAATTAAATATTGTTTTGCAACACGTTGAATATCAGCAACGGTAACTTTGTTATACGCTTGTGGTGCAGAAAATAGCTTGTTGTAGTCACCAAAGTACAGCTCGTATGAGCCTACAGTGTTAGCTTTACCATTAATGGTTGCCATAGTGCGATAAAAGTTAACCAGTTTGGTATTTTTAACTTTTTCTAACTCTTTGGCGTTAACACCATTTTTAATAATGTTATTCACCTCTTTAACTACTGCCATTTTTAACGTTTCAGCACTAATATCTTTGGCGGCTACGGCATAAATGTAGAAGAGATTTGGGTCAATACTTTCAGGTAAATAAGTAAACAAATCACTGGCAACTTGTTGCTCATCAATGAGTGATTTATACAAGCGTGAACTTTGTCCTGTGGCTAGGATATCGTTGAGAATATCTAAAGCGTAGTAATCTTCATGTTGAGTGTTTGGTACATGGTAAGCCATCATGATGTTAGGAGTGGTTACGGATGCTTTGTGGACATAAACCGTGCGTTCACCTTTTTGTTCTGGTTCAACGGTATGTACATCTCTGGGGGCCGGTTGCGCTGGAATGGGCTCAAAGTACTTTTTGGCGAGTTGTTTTACTTGCTCGGTAGTTACGTCGCCGGCGATAACTACAACGGCGTTATTTGGCGCATAATAGGTAGCATGATATTTTTTTAAATCTTCTAAGCGCCAATTTTCAATATCTGAAGCATGACCAATAACAGACCAACTATAAGGGTGGGCTCTAAAAGCGGCACCTTTTACTTCTTGCCAAATGGCTCTAAAGTTTGAGTTTTCAAGCCCAGTAGTTCGCTCTGAAGACACCACTCCGCGCTCACTATTAACACTTTTTTCCTCAATGGCTAAGTTAGCAATACGATCAGCTTCCAAGTCAAAAATAGTTTCTATTGCGTCGGTTGGAAACCAATTGGTATAAACTGTTAAGTTTTCACTGGTGTAAGCATTATTTGAACCACCAGCGGCTTCCATTGTGCGATCAAACATCTTCGGTCCATATTTTTTTGCACCGTTAAACATCATATGTTCAAAAAAGTGTGAAAGGCCAGTAATGCCAGGCACTTCATTTCGTGAGCCAACTTTCCAAAACAAGTACATATTGGCGTTGGGAATAGACTCATCTTCAAGTACGATGATTTTCATGCCATTACTGAGTGTGAACGTGTTGACGTCTTCAGCTTGGGTAATTGCGTGGCTGGTGTTGGAAAAGCATAGCAATAAAAGGGAAAGCCGAATAACTGTCGACTTTAACTTGGTAAGGTTCATAGGTTAACTCCAATTAGCCTATCGATAATTTAAGGTGTTAATATTATGTTAATTTACGACGATTTACTAGCTGTGATTAAGCGATGCAGGGACTACTTTATAAATAATGGCTAGATTGATGAATAAGCAAGCTTGAGATGATATTTTAAGTGCTTTATTTGCTGTTGCACTACTCAAGTTAGTACTGTTTTAGAGGCTTGAAGTAAGTTGCATTCTATTATTTAAAAATACTACCTAGTTACTGAGTAGCGCTAAAGATTAATGTGCAATGGTAGGTCTGCTGTATCGGTTTCATTGAGACAATATAACCTTGAAGGAATATAATCGCTCGACAATATAGTCATGTGCATATTATCGAGCGATACAGGTATAACTTGGCTATGCCTAAGCTTGCTTAATTTAATCCCAGTACTTTTTTACCTTGTTTAAAAGTAATATCAACGGGGATATTTGCTTTTTCTAAACTGGCTAAATCTTCAGCTAAACCGCTGTTAATCACACCACTTTTTGCAACAAGTTGCTCAACGCCATCGTAATCGCCATTACCTTGTAAAGTTAAAATCAACTCTGATAATGAGTCAATCGCAGCGGTCATTTTTGCTACATTAACTTTATAAAGCCCTTGCTCATTTCGCGTGAAAGCGCCTTGCTCAGCAAAGTAGTTAAAGCGCACCATGTTAGCTTTACCATGAGCAGAGCTAGCACCAAAACGTACAGAGCGGAATATACCGGCTAAGAATGTTGTGTAGTAGTCTTCTAATGCACCTTCAGTGATAACATCTTTTGCCAATAATTGACGTATCATGTACAGGCCAAGAATATCAGCTTTACCTTCTTCTAAAGCTGAAGCATGTTCTTTTAATGACTGACGTACTGTGCCTTTGCCATTAATGGTATTTTTAATACCTAAGCCATGGGCAACTTCATGGAACAAATGTTAGCGAAGAATGCCGTAAAGGTTACGTTTTTGCGTTGCTCTGCAACAATTAATGTTTCAGAAATCGGTGTCATGATGGCATCGAATTTTGCGCGCATAGCATTTTTTAACTGTAAGCGGCGGGTACCTTTTTCTAATTGTACTTGTTCGTCATTCGGTAAGTTAATGGCGATTGTTTTCCCCCCCGCATTGGCATGACCGGCGTAGTAAATAACATCGTAAGCATTTAAGTCAGCGTCAGAGCCAGGCACTTCCGCTTTGTATTTGTTACTTACCGGTAAGCCACGTTGTAATTCAGGTAAAAACTCGGCATATTTAGCAAGTTTTTCACTCCATGACATATCTTTGATCAGTACGTACGATTCAAACGCGGCACGATAACCAAAAAGTTGATCTTCATAGGTTTCAATCGGGCCGATAACAATATCAATCGGATTGTTTTTCATGTCCATCCAAGCAAAGTCAGATGCTTGGAAGTCATCGTTACGTAATGCTTTTGCACGCATGTTTAGATAATTTGCAAATTCTTTATCGTCGGCCAAGGTTGATGCTTTTTCTAAAATCACCGCGATACGGTTAATTTCATCGCTATAAGCTTCTGAAAAGGCAATAGTGCTCAATTCACCATTGTCGGTTCTCAAGACAAGAGAGTACAGGCCATTTTTATCATCAAAGGTGGCTTTTTCGAATTCTGCTTTGGTCATATCCGCAGGGTAAAACTGTGCGCCATGACTTTTTGTTGGCGTGTCTGTTAAAAACGCTTTATCGCCATTTAATCGATCCCACGGACCATAGTTAATACGAGCAAACTCTCGTACTTTTTCATCACTAATTGAGGCTAAAAAGCTCTTTTTATCTTGATCAAATGCTTGTTGCCAGAATAAACCATCGATAATATCTGAAGCTTCGATAAGTAATGACAACATTTGCTTTTGATTCGCTGATAGGTGCGATAAGTCAGCATTTAAAGTTACGGTTTTATAGATATCTAAGCGGTTTTGATATTCGGGTAATAAGCTCACGCTTGTTGATGTTGTTGCTTCGTTGTGGTCGCTACAAGCGGTTAGTGTGCCAGCAATGAGAAGTAGGGAAGCGATTTTTGTAAGTTTCATGCAAAGTCTCTATTAATTAATACCGGCTAGAGACTAACAAAATCACTGATAAGCGCAAGGTTTGAAATGAATAAAGCTAATTTTCAGTGATTTTTAGGTATAAAAAAACCGGCCTAAGCCGGTTTTTTAATTCTTTACAAAAATTAAAGCGCTTTAATAGCAGCGTTTAAACGACTCTTACTACGAGCAGCTTTATTTTTGTGAATAAGACCTTTGCTTGCATAACGATCTAAAATCGGTGCAGCAGCAGCAAATTCTGTAGATGCTTTTTCTTTGTCACCGGCTTCGATAGCAGAAATTACTTTTTTAAGTAAAGTACGCATCATTGAGCGACGGCTTGCATTGTGTTGACGGCGCTTTTCAGATTGTAATGCGCGCTTCTTAGCAGACTTTGAGTTAGCCAAGGTGAACTCCTAAAATTGAATAAATATTGCCTAAATTTAAGGCGACGAAATATGCCTGTTTTTAACTGGTTTGTCAAATAATTTACTGCTTTAATTTGACCGTTCGGATAATTACCCGTTTGTATAAATAAAACCAATGAACGCATTCTAAAGTTTTTAGTCAAAAGTTGAAAGGGTTGTTGTACTTTGATTGTACTAATTTTCGATATATTTAATATTTAATGGCATTTTTGTCAGATATTTTAGTTTAAGTCGTTATTTATCAAGTTATACGTTTACTTAATGAGCAGAGTCGTTAACGATATTAAAATACTTGTTTATCAATTTATAAAAGCCGCATAATACTCTCCTGTATTGATTCTTTGTCTAATAATTGAATTTTTCATGTTAAATGGCGTTATAAAATTAGTCAGAATTGTGTAAATAAATCACGAAATAGGATTAAATTGTTTGAGTAAAAAATTAATTAAGTCGGGCATTATTGTCAGTGTCATGACTTTAATATCACGTATTCTTGGTTTAGTACGAGATGTGGTTATTGCTAATTTTATGGGGGCCGGTGCGTCAGCGGATGTATTCTTCTTTGCTAATAAAATCCCGAACTTCTTACGCCGACTTTTTGCAGAAGGTGCCTTTGCACAGGCCTTTGTGCCGGTACTCAGTGAATACCATACCCTTGATGAACAAAATAGCACCAATGAAACGCGTAAGTTAATTGCACAAGTTTCAGGCACATTGGGTGTTGTCATCACGCTAGTTACTTTGTTTGGCATGATAGCGTCGCCAGTGTTTGTTGCATTGTTTGGTTTTGGTTGGTTTTTAGACTGGTTAAATGGTGGCCCTGCCAGTGAAAAATTTGACCTTGCAAGTACCTTATTAAAAATCACTTTTCCTTATCTATGGTTTGTCAGTATTACGGCCTTATCAGGTGCGATATTAAACACCTATGGTCGCTTCGCTGTCTCGGCATTCACACCAGTATTGTTAAATGTAGGTATTATCGCTTGTGCTATATATTTAGCGCCGATTATGGATAATCCCGCTTTCGGGCTAGCTTGGGGCGTATTTTTAGGCGGTTTTCTTCAATTTGCTTTTCAATTACCCTTTTTATATCGAGCTGGGGCGCTAGTTAAACCGACATGGGCATGGAATGCTCCTGGAGTCGTTAAAATACGTAAGTTGATTATACCGGCACTTTTTGGCGTCTCAGTGACGCAAATTAATTTACTACTGGATACCATTATTGCCAGTATGTTGATCACGGGCTCTATCAGTTGGTTATATTACGCTGACCGGTTATTGGAATTCCCACTCGGTTTATTTGGTATTGGTATTGCCACCGTAATACTGCCAAGTTTGGCAAAACTACACACCAAAAAAGATACTCAAGAGTTCAGTGACACAATAGATTGGGGGCTGAAAGTTGTTTCCTTATTTGGTTGGCCTGCGTTGGCTGGACTGATGGTATTAGCACAACCGATTATTATGGTGTTGTTTATGCGTGGTGAATTTACTCAGCACGAAGTATTGCAAGTTTCTTATGCGTTATTTGCTTACCTTTCAGGTTTGCTCAGCTTTATGTTTATCAAAGTATTAGCGCCTGGCTATTATGCCCGTCAAGATACTAAAACACCGGTCAAAATAGCGATTAAGGCGATGGTCGCTAATATGGCTTTTAATTTAATCTTAGCGCCTTTTTTTGGCTATGTCGGTTTAGCTATTGCGACGACGTTATCCGCAACGTTAAATGCCATGATGCTCTACCATGGTTTAAAGTCAGCTAATGTTTTTCAGTTATCAAATAAAACGTGGTGGTTTATTGCACGCTTGGTATTTTCAGCGACGGTAATGGCGCTCATTGTTTATTATATCTCGCCAGCATTTGATGTTTGGCTTACATTAAGTTTTTTTGAACAAGTAATACAACTTTTGATCTGTATTGTCTTTGGCATATTAAGCTATTTAGTTTGTTTATTATTGTTAGGTATTCGACTTTCAGATCTGAAAGTCGCCGGGAAATCTGCTGATTAGTGTTAGATTTATCGTAAAAATAACTACCGCTAAGGGCTGATTCTTATTGCTGACTGATATATAATTCAGCAGTTTTTATTCTTTTATGATTTAGCTAATGGTAAATATCTATTGGCAGTAAGGTTTTTTTATTAAATGCAATTAACACGTGGCATTCATAACATGCGGATTAACGTCGATGAAAATCGCCAAGGTTGCGTGTTAACCATTGGAAATTTTGATGGCGTTCATTTAGGGCATCAACAAGTTATTTTAGCTTTGGTTGAAAAAGCACGAGAGCTTAACTGTGAAGCTGCTGTATTAGTGTTTGAACCGCAACCACAAGAATTATTTTCCCCTGAAACTGCACCGGCAAGGCTATGTCGATTACGTGATAAGTATGTGTTATTAAAAAATCTTGGTGTGGATAGATTAATTTGTATCAATTTTAATAAAAAATTTGCTAGTCTAAATGCCGAGACTTTTATTAAAGAGCTATTAGTAAAGCGTTTAGCAATAAAACATTTGATTGTTGGTGATGACTTTCGTTTTGGTAAAAATCGTCAAGGCAATTTTTCCATGCTAAAAGCGGCAGGAAAGCAATTTGGCTTTTCAGTCACCGATACCGCAAGTCATAAGTTAGCAGGCTGTCGGGTTAGCAGTACGGCAATTAGGCAATTATTAGAGAAAGATGATCTGAGCGCAGCAAAAAGTATGCTCGGACGACCTTATTCTATTATTGGTAAAGTATTTCATGGTGACAAACGTGGCCGTGAAATGGGCTTTCCTACTGCTAATGTCAGATTAAAACGTCGGGTTTCTCCCGTTTCTGGGGTATACGCGGTGCAGGTAAAAAGCCAGTTTGGTCAACACTTTGGTGTTGCTAATGTTGGTTCAAGACCAACAGTTGCCGGAATTAGGCAGCAGTTAGAAGTACATATTTTTGATTTTAATAACAATTTGTACGGTGCAGTCATTGAGGTAGTTATGTTGAAAAAACTCCGCAGTGAACAAAAGTTTAGCTCGTTAGCTGACCTTATAAAGCAAATTGCTATAGATACAGAACAGGCCCGCACTTTTGTGCAGAACTTAGCTTAATATAATTCGGTTAAGAAAACACCACATAACACTAACGAGAATATTAGTGACTACGACAACGGATATTAATTTTAATGAGTGATTACAAACAAACCCTAAATTTGCCTGCAACTTCTTTTGCGATGAAAGGAAATATGGCAAATCGTGAACCGAACATGCTAAAAGAGTGGGCTGAAAAAGATTTATACGGTCAAATTCGTGCTGCAAAAAAAGGCAAGAAATCATTTATTTTGCATGATGGTCCTCCTTATGCAAATGGTAATATTCATATTGGTCATGCTGTTAATAAAATCCTTAAAGATATTATTGTTAAATCAAAAACTTTATCAGATTTCAATGCGCCGTATGTGCCTGGTTGGGATTGTCACGGTTTACCTATTGAATTAATGGTAGAAAAGAAAGTCGGTAAGCCAGGTAGTAAAGTTTCGGCTAGTGTTTTTCGCGAAAAATGTCGTGAATATGCTGCTAAACAAGTTGATGGTCAGCGTGACGATTTTAAACGTTTAGGCGTTTTTGCTGATTGGGATAAGCCTTATCGCACGATGGATTTTGGTACTGAAGCGAATATCATTCGCTCATTAGGTAAAATTGCTGAAAATGGCCATTTACATCAAGGCTTCAAACCTGTGCATTGGTGTACTGATTGTGGTTCATCTTTAGCAGAAGCAGAAGTGGAATACAAAGATAAGCAGTCTCCTGCCATTGATGTGAAATTTACGGTTGTCGAGCAAAGTGTTGCTGATAAATTTGATCACCCTGAAAATCATCAAGGTGAAGGTAGTGTTTCAGTTGTTATCTGGACAACAACACCATGGACATTGCCCGCTAACCGTGCGGTTTCAGTGCACGCTGATGTTGAATATACGTTAGTGCAATGTGAAACAGAGCAGGGCAAAGAGCGTTTCATCATTGCCTCTGATCTTGTAACGTCTTGTATGGACCGTTTTGGTATTGATAGATATCATGCTTTAGGTTTTTGTAAAGGCAGTGCATTAGAGCTTGTACAACTTAAGCATCCATTTTATGACTTTACTGTGCCGGTTATTCTTGGCGATCATGTTACGACTGACTCGGGTACAGGTTGTGTGCATACTGCACCAGGTCATGGTGTAGAAGATTTTGTTGTTGGTAAGCTGTATGACTTAGAAGTGGCGAATCCTGTCGGTGCTAATGGCGTTTATTTGGAAGATACTGAATTATTTGCAGGTCAGCATGTATTTAAAGCGAATGCCAATGTCGTTGAAACCTTGAAAGAACACGGTACTTTAGTACATCACCATGCGTTAGAGCATTCTTACCCGCATTGCTGGCGCCACAAAACACCGTTGATTTTCCGTGCTACACCACAGTGGTTTATTAGCATGGATAATAAAAGTTTACGTCAAGATTCATTGAAAGAAATTGAAAAAACCCAGTGGATC
Organism: Colwellia sp. M166; assembly: GCF_024585285.1. Classification (NCBI taxonomy): domain Bacteria; kingdom Pseudomonadati; phylum Pseudomonadota; class Gammaproteobacteria; order Alteromonadales; family Colwelliaceae; genus Colwellia; species Colwellia sp. M166. The sequence continues at coordinate 997,682 of NZ_CP040755.1, read as the reverse complement.
CCTGACTGGGGCCAACGTCGCATTGAATCTATGGTTGAAGGTCGTCCTGACTGGTGTATCTCACGTCAACGTACGTGGGGCGTACCTATGGCATTATTTATTCACCAAGATACTGGCGCATTACACCCTCGTAGTATTGAGCTAATTGAAACGGTAGCAAAACGTGTTGAAGAGAAAGGCATTCAAGCATGGTTTGATTTAGACGCGGCAGAGCTAATCGGTGACGACGCGAAAGAATACGTTAAAGTTCCAGATACCTTAGATGTATGGTTTGATTCTGGCACTACACATTATTCTGTTATTAATGCTCGTGAAGAGTTTGATGGTATCGCCGATTTATATCTTGAAGGTTCGGATCAGCATCGTGGTTGGTTTATGTCATCAATGATTTCTTCTGTTGCGATGAACGGTAAAGCACCTTACAAACAAGTGTTAACTCATGGCTTTGTGGTTGACTCTAAAGGTCATAAAATGTCTAAGTCATTAGGCAATGTCATCACGCCGAAAGAAATTACTAATACTTTAGGTGCTGATATTTTGCGTCTGTGGACAGCGTCGGTTAATTACACGCAAGAAATTACTGCCGGTGATGAAATATTTAAACGCCAAGCCGACGCTTACCGCCGTATTCGCAATACCTCGCGCTTTTTGTTGTCAAACTTAAATGGCTTTGACCCGAAAACAGATTCTATTGCTTTTGATGATATGGTGGCACTTGATCGCTGGGCGGTTGATAAGGCGGCACAACTGCAAGCCGAAATTATTACCGCTTACGATGAGTATGAATTTCATGTGGTTGTTCATAAGTTAATGAACTTCTGTACTACAGAGCTAGGTGGTTTCTACTTAGATATTATTAAAGACCGTCAATATACAGCGAAAGAAGACAGTGTTGCTCGTCGTTCATGTCAAACTGCAATGTATTTAATTGCAGAAGCAATGACACGTTGGATGGCTCCTATATTGTCATTTACCGCGCAAGAAATCTGGCAAGCATTACCAACACCATCAGGTGAACCTCGTGAAGAGTTTGTTTTCACTGGTGTTTGGTTTGATGGCTTACCAAAAGCTTCAACAACGAGTGCTTTAAATAATGACTACTGGAATGAGCTTTTATTAGTGCGTACAGAAGTAAACAAAGCCTTAGAAAATGCTCGTAAAGAGAAGCAAGTAGGTAAAGCACTCGAAGCAGCGGTTACTTTATTTACCACAGCTGAATTAGCTGAAAAATTACAACAATTAGGTGAAGAATTGCGCTTTGTATTGATTACCTCTAAAGCCACTGTTGAAGTTGTTGAAAGTGCTCCTACAGATGCACTAACAACTGAAGTTAACGGCTTATGGTTAACGGTTTCTCCAGCAGAGGGCGTTAAGTGTGATCGCTGTTGGCATGTTACTGAAGATATTGGTCAAAGCGAACAACACCCTGAACTTTGTGGACGCTGTATTACTAACGTTGACGGCGAAGGTGAAGTACGGAAATTCGCTTAACACTTTAAGTGGTTAAATCAGTAATGTTAAAACGTGTAGTGCTTGAATAAAGTCTGCACGTTTTCTAATTATTACCATAATAAAAATAGCGTTTTCAGCGCTACGGAATATTAGAGACCTATTTATGAAAAATTTATTTACCCAGACCGGACTACGCTGGTTATGGTTAACGATGATTTGTTTAATTGCAGATCAAGTCACTAAGCAGTTAATTGTAAATAATATGGATTTATATCAATCGATTGAAATTATGCCTTTTTTTAATTTGACCTATGTACATAATCTAGGTGCAGCATTTAGCTTTTTAGCCGATCAGGGCGGTTGGCAACGTTGGTTTTTCACGGCAATAGCTGCTATTGCCAGTGTTATTTTTATTGTTTGGTTAGCTAAAACTCCGAAACAGCAATCGTTACTCTCTGTTGCTTTTGCTTTGATGCTCAGTGGAGCAGTAGGTAACCTTATTGATCGTGTACTATTTGGCTATGTTATTGACTTTTTAGACTTTTATGGCTTTGGTTATCATTTTCCAGCCTTTAATATTGCTGATTCAATGATATTTATTGGTGCAGCATTAATGATTTTCGATTCATTTAAAAATGGTGAAGCGAACAAAAAAACACAAAGTGTTAATTCTTAAAGAGAAAATTTTATGACAAATTTAGTAACAACTGTATCTGAAATTATCGCTCATATTACCATGAAGCTAGCTGATGGCTCTGCGGCAGACAGTACAAAAGTGAATAAAAAGCCAGCTAAAATAATGATGGGTGACGCAAGTATCTCACCTGCATTTGAAGCGCAATTGCTTGGTATGAAAGCGGGGGAAAGTAAAGAGTTTACTTTAGCCGCAGTTGACGCATTTGGAGAGCCCTTACCTGAGAATATCCATTACATGGATATCAGTAAGTTTAGTGAAGAAGCGCCGGCTAAAGTAGGTAACATTATTACCTTTACGCAACCGGGCGGTGAATTACCTGGTATGATAAAAGATGTTACAGGTAACTCTGTAACCATTGATTTTAATCATCCTTTAGCAGGGCAAGAAGTGACGTTTGTTATTGACGTTGTTGAAGTTAAGTAATTTAAAAGTAACGAGAATATTATGGAAATTATTTTAGCTAACCCTCGCGGATTTTGTGCTGGTGTTGACCGAGCGATCAGTATCGTCGATAGAGCATTAGACTTATTTGAAGCGCCTATTTACGTACGCCATGAGGTAGTGCATAACAAATTTGTGGTCAATGGTTTAAAAAGTCGTGGGGCAGTATTTGTTGATGAGCTAAATGAAGTACCTGATGACAGTACAGTAATTTTTAGTGCTCATGGGGTGTCAAAAGCTGTGCGCAATGAAGCGAAAGATCGTGGCTTAAAAGTTTTTGACGCAACTTGTCCTCTGGTTACTAAAGTCCATATGGAAGTCTCTCGCACTAGTCGTAAAGGTGTTGAGTGTATTCTCATTGGTCATGCAGGACACCCAGAAGTTGAAGGAACTATGGGGCAGTATGAAAGCGAAGTAGGTGGAATTTATCTTGTTGAATCAGCCGAGGATGTTGCAACATTAGTCATTAAAGATCCGACCAAGCTTTATTACTGTAGCCAAACTACCTTATCTGTTGATGATACTAGCGATGTAATTGATGCTTTAAGGTGCAAATTTCCATTAATACAAGGGCCTCGCAAGGATGATATCTGTTATGCAACACAAAATCGTCAAGATGCCGTTCGTTCAATTGCTGAGCAAGTAGGATTATTGCTTGTTGTTGGTGCAAAGAACAGTTCTAATTCAAATCGTTTGCGTGAGTTAGCGGAAAAAATTGGTACGACATCTTATTTGATTGATACAGCTGCTGATATTGATGCATCGTGGTTAGATGGTATTGAAAAAGTTGGTGTAACCGCCGGCGCGTCAGCTCCTGCGATTTTGGTGCAACAAGTTATTGAAGCGCTTAAATGCTTAGGTGGACGAGAAGTCATTGAATATCCTGGCAGGGAAGAAAATACGGTATTTGCTGTGCCGATAGAATTACGCTAATCTAAATTGATGTTTTTTGCAGTTATACTGGTATTTGACTTTTAAATGACATGATAACTGCAAATTTAGTTTCGAGTAATAAAAATGTTTTAAAAATAAGGAAGTTTTTCTCGATATAATGATTTAAGGTCTAAGTTAATGCAGTTTATTCATGCGACTTTTAACACATATAGACTTATATTAAATAGTGACTCCTCTGTTCTCTATCTGCGTGCTAACTCGTCTAAATTTAGCTATTCTTCTTTTATCTTTTTCAGCTATAGTAATCATATAGGTTGTTTTTTATACTTATTTAAAGGGCGATTAACTATTGAATAATACACTTTTCCGTACTCCAAAAAACAAATTTTCGCTAAATAAAGGCATGACATTTATTGAAGTGTTGATTGCTGTATTTATTTTGGTTACCGGGATTTTAGGTGCTGTAGCTATGCAAGCAACCGCTAAAAAAGGCAGTTTTGATGCTATGCAACGTTCGGTGGCATCGGCCTTGGCACAAGATATTATAGAACGTATGCGTAGTAACAATCCTGCGGCACTAGCGGGATATGCGGCTACAAACTATGGTGAGGCCTTAGATGCCTTGCCTGAAAAACGTTGTAATACCCTTGCTGGAGTATGTAGTTCGGTAGAAATGGTGATTAACGATAAATATGAGTGGGAAATGTCGTTGATGGGAGCCGATGTTGTTAATGATGGTAATAATATTGCTGGCTTAACTGGTGTCAGAGGCTGCATAAGTCAAGCCGAAAATGCGGTCACTGTGGTGATCAGTTGGGAAGGGCGGACAGAGATTTTTGATGCGAAAAAAAATAGTTGTGGTACAGCAGGCAGTAAAAGGCGACAAGTGATAGTTGAGGCATTTATAAACTGATATGAACAAGCAACGTGGATTTACGCTAGTGGAGATATTTATTTCCCTTGCGGTTGGTTTAGCATTATTTGCTGGCGTACTGAGTGTTTTCGTCGGTATGAAAACCACTAGCCAAGAAACAGCCACTTATGGTGAACTGCAAGAAAATGGTCGCTTCGCTTTAAGTGTGCTTAGTGATGATTTATTAAAACAAAATTTCTGGGGAGATTATACCGGCACATTAGATAAATCAATGTTAAATGCAGTGCCAAATAGTGCTCCTAGTGATGAATGTATCGGCGAAGGTTTAAATAATGGCACTTTTCCGGCAGGGATTGGTCACTTTAGAGCGCTTTGGGGGCAAACAGTAACAAATAGTTCAATTATGGGATGTATCGAGGATGCAAAAGTTGCATCCGACGTTATTCAGTTTAAAAGGGCAATATCAGAGCCATTAACATTAAGCACAGCTCAACAATATTATATAATTTCCAACTTAAGTGAAGCGTCAATATTCACGGGGACGACTATTCCTAAAGTGTTAAATAGTCAACTTTGGGAGTATCAACATCATATTTATTATATAAGAGAAGAAGTGCAAGGCAATAATACGGTACCCGTGTTGATGCAAGGGCGATTAACAAAAAAAATGACTTTTGATCCGATCATTGATGGTATTGAAATGATCCGCTTCATGTATGGCTTAGATACAGACTCACCCGATAATGCCGGCTATGGTATTGTTGATACTTTTGTTTCGGCAGATAACATGACTATCACTCAATGGGATCATGGTAACGATAACCGGATTTTGGCGGTACGTATATATGTGTTGGCACGTAGCATTCTTCCTGATAGTAAATATACTAATAGTAATACATATAATTTAGGTGACCTACCGGTCACTTTTAATGACAATTATCGGCGATTATTATTTAATTCAACAGTAACGCTATATAACGCAGGAGTCGACTCATGGTGAGTTCGAAAGTCAAGACAAGTGCTTTTAATCGACAAAAAGGTGTGGTGTTGATTGTCTCATTGGTTTTTTTAATCGCTTTAACCGCTGTTGCTGGCGCTTTGATGCAAAATACGACGTCAGATATGAAAATGTCGGGCGCGAGTGAAGATAAAGTTGTAGCTACGCAAGAAGCAATAAGTGCCAGCGATGAGGTGATGTTTAGGCAAATTAATGGTGGCTTAGGTAATAATGCCTTTGCCTTGCCCTTAGTTAAGTTTCCTGTTGTGGTAACAGATACCTTAACTAAAACTAATATTGGTAGTGATACCACCGCTGATATTAAGATTGCTAATAATGATCTAGAGTTAGAGCCATATTGTCCGCATTCTCGATCAGCTTCTTCAACACAAGTTTTTTCTTGTAATGTATTACGTGTGCAGGTGGTTCGCGAATATGGACGAAAAAATACCAATACTGTTGTCGTTAATACCGGAGTTGTTCAACAACTTTTGCGATAACGCTAGGGTGTTTTAGCTGAATACTGGAGTTAACATAATGAAAAAATATCTGCTGATAAGCCTATTGATGTTTATCTCGACAATGTCTTTTAGTGAAGATATCGAGTTATACGTTAGTGAGGCGGTTAAACTTGCGGGTGCAAAAACCCAAGTACTGATCATTCTTGATAACTCCGGCAGTATGACGACAGAAGAAACGGTTAAAATTAGATATGACCCAACAGAAAATTATCCGGCAATTCCTAATACAACCAAGTTTTCAAGTGAGTATTTATACTATAACAAAGGTGATGAGATACCTAAACCCGACACCTCAACAGAAAATCGCCGTTTTTTGGCTTCATTAAATGGCTGTGATAGCGCTAAATCATCTTTAATAAGTAAGGGGTTTTATACTGCTCATATTCGACGCTACAAATATAAAAATAATACTGGTCAATGGCTAAATCTTTCAGACAGTAACGGTTCTAATATCTATGTATTAGATTGTGAAGACGATGTTTTAAGTAACAATCCTAACAATGCCGATGGCGTTGAACCTGGTTTTCCCGTTAACTATTTAGGGGATAAAAATAATCCGGAATACTTCACTGCTGATGAAAGTAATTCAAATGTCGTGTGGAGTGGCACATTAATCACACTTTATACCGATAACTATTTACGTTGGCATTATGGTAATAATACGCAAGAAGAGACGCGAAGCCGTATGGAGATGGCGCGAGAAAGTATTAATGATGTGATTAATTCAGCACCTTCCATCGACTTTGGCTTACAAATCTTTAACTATAACTATGGTGATAGCTCAAATCATGGCAACGGCGGTCGTATTGTGGCGGGCATAAAGGAAATGACCGATGAGAATAAAACGACACTCCTTGATCTGGTTAATAATGAAGTTAATGCCAGAGGAAATACACCTTTATGCGAAACGCTTTATGAATCATCTTTGTATTTTTCTGGGAAAAATATTGAGTATGGTGATGATGATATTAATATTTATTATAATGACGGTAGCATTTACTACACAAAAAATGTTCCACCTAGAGATACCGACCCTTCCGTTGAATTATCAAACAAATATGTTAGCCCTTTTTCAAGCTGTAGTAATAAAGTTTATGTTATTTTAATTACGGATGGTGTGCCCACTCAAGACCATCATGCCGATGGTAAAGTCGAAGGCTTATCTACTGTCGATGATGGCACTACTATTAACTTCACCGGCAGTAAATATGATGGAAACTATCTGGCCGGCCTTGCAGAATGGATGAGTAATCAAGATCTTAATACTCAGCTATCAGGTAAACAAACCGCAGATATCTATACCATTGGCTTTAGTGACGGTGCTGATGATGCTGCGCCCTTATTAAAAGAAACTGCAAGACTTGGCGGTGGGAAATACTTTCGTGCGACAGATAGTGCGCAGTTAACTGCGGCTTTGGTTGGCGCTTTGGAAGATTTAGAACCAAGCAATGATAGCTTGACATCTGCGTCAGTGGCAGCGAATAACTTTGACCGCACAGAAACCTTAAACTCAGTTTATTACGCTATGTTTCAACCTGATAATGGACCACGATGGCAAGGTAACTTGAAGAAATATAAAGTTGTTAGTAATAAACAAGTAGGAAAACATGGTAAACCAGCGCTTGATGTTAATAGTGGTCATTTTTCGGAACAGGTAACAAGTTTTTGGTCGCCAGATAACTCAGAGGATGGTGATAAGGTTAGTGAAGGTGGCGTAGCTGAAATGTTGCGTAGCAAAATAAACCGGGTTATTTACAGTGATATTGGTACTGCCGGGACTTTAGCTTTGTTAACTGAAACTCAAGCTGAAATTTCGCTTGGTGGTAGTCTTGAACTTGCGACTGAAATGGATGTTGCCGAAGATGATGTTGGCACTTATTTAAATTGGGCGATGGGTAAAAATGTTGACAGCGTTAAATTAGATGATGGCACTACACCCATTATGCGGCCAGATGTTTTTGGTGATCCTCTACATTCTAAACCTTTGGTGATTAACTACGGCACCAGTATTAGAGTTGTCATTGGTACTAATGCTGGAGCGCTTCATATGTTTGAAGATAAAGGCGCCACTGTAGATGAAGATTGGGCATTTATGCCGAAAGAATTTTTTAACAATATTAAACCATTAAGAGAAAATTACGCAACGGCTGAAAAAGTTTATGGTATTGATGGCAGTATCACATCATATATAAAAGATAATAATGGCGATGGCATTATTAATGGTACAGATAAAGTCTGGGTGTTTTTTGGCTTGCGCCGTGGAGGCTCATCTTATTATGCACTTGATATCAGTAATCCAAGTACGCCAAGTAAACTATGGCATATTGATGCAGCATCAACAGGGTTTGGCGAACTCGGCCAGTCATGGTCACAACCAAAGCTTGGTTACTCTAAATTAAATATAAATGGCACTGGTAATAGTGCTGTAGCAGCACCGGTATTATTTTTTGGCGGCGGTTATGATGTAGCAAAAGACTCTTCAACTCCAGGAATTGCCGACGTAAAAGGGCGTGCTATTTATATGGTTGATGCCGCAACGGGGACACTAAAGTGGAGCTTAGCGCCACTGGGAGCTGATAGCACTTTTATTGGCACTGATAGTATTCCATCAAGTATTGGTATATTAGACAGCGACGGTGATGGCATGATTGATCGTTTATATACCGGTGATACTGGTGGTAATGTTTGGCGTGTTGATATGCCAAGTGCGATAGCTAATGACAGCAATGATCCTTGGACGGTATTTAAATTGGCAGAGTTTGGGGGTACAACCAATAGTACTGATTTACGTTTTTTTAACGAACCATCGATCGTACGCACTTTTATCAGTGAAACGATTGAAACTGAAGTGACGGATGAAGATGGTAAAACGATTAAAATCGTTAGCCATCAAGAAAAACCTTATGATGCAGTACTTATTGGTAGTGGCGATAGATCTAATCCTATTGGTATAGATACCAATGACCGTTTTTTCATGATTAAAGATGAACATATTAAGACCCAGTCTTTTTATAGTGCAGTAGAGCCAAAAGCTCCACCAGCTTTGCTAAAAAATGATTTGTACGATTACACTGATGATCCCTTTGCTAAAACCTTAACAAGCCAAGAGCGTGAAGGACTCGAAATAGCAGTGAGTAATAAATCAGGCTGGTATATCGACCTTGTTGAAGGCACGGGAGAAAAAAGTACCGCAGATGCCATTGTTATTAATGGTGTTGTTTATTTTACGACATTCATTCCGCCGAACTTAGAGCCGAATGTTATTCATTGTGAACAACCTAATGGCACGGGATTATTATATGCTGTTGATCTTGCATTAGGCACGGCTATATATAACTGGAATGAAACTACGCCTGATGCAGAGCCGGTACGTAAAGTTGAAATTAATGAACAGTTTTTAGGTGCACCAACCTTAATTGTTGTCCCTAATGATGATGGTGATCCCGAGACAGATGATGATGCAGTAGGTAATATCATCGTTGGACGAAAAATAATACCGGTTGGTTTCACGCTACAAACGATGCGAACCTATTTGTATATTAGTGAGGAGCAGTAATGGCTAACATTAAGCGACTTAAAGGCTTTACCTTAGTTGAGTTATTAATGACAGTGGCGATAATTGCTATTTTGGCATCTATCGCTTTTCCTGCTTACATAGATTTTGTTACACGCTCAAACCGTACCGAAGCACAACGAGAATTACTGAGGATGGCTAACCTTCAGGAACAGTTTTATGTTGATAACAGAGCGTATACTAATAATATGACAGAATTGGGCTTGGATAAAGACCCGTTTATCACCGAAAATAGTTATTACAGTATTGATGCTGCATTGGCTGATGGTGGTTTTGTACTAACGGCGACCGCGCTTGAACCACAAAAATCTAATGATACTCAATGTCAGAAATTATCAGTCAGTGAAACAGGGGAAAAACTACCCGCTAGTGCTTGTTGGGAGCAATAAGATGAAAAACATAGCCTGTATTATTTACATACTGTTCATCGCTGCTAGTTTTGATGTTAGCGCTGAAGCTCAGATGAAAAATAAACACAAAGTGGATGCTAAATGCCATGTCGAGTTAACTAGTGATAAAGAGATTATTTATTTTGCTAGAGTGAAGGAAGCTGACATTAAAAAGTTGCTTGATACTTTACCTAAGCGTAAAGTGCTGACATCGTTATCAAAGGATAAGAAACAAATCCAAAAAGTATTCGAATGTGTTCTCTTAACGGCAAAATTTTCCTCATTGAAAGCGAATCGTTTGTTTGAAAATCAAGCACGGTAAATAAATGTTTTATTATCGCTAAAGTTATTTATTGTCGTTAATCAGTTGGTATTGTCCTCATTCCCGCTTAAAAGCTAGGACTTTACTAAAGCTCGTATTTTCATGAATAAAGCACACTAGCTACAGGATACATCAGTGCCGTTCCTATTCTCGTCTTTATTGTCATTATCAGTATCAGAAGTTTTATATAACCGGCCGGATAATGAAATGTTAATGCCACGTGACAAATCAGTATTACCTTTAGGGCAATAACTAAAAGTGCCATTTCCACCTGAAACTAACCGGCCTGTAGGAGAGAAAACAATAATAGTTTGACTAAATTTTAAGCTATCACCGCTAGCCACTTTAGCTTTAACTTTAATAAGTTCTTCATTGGCGCTGTCAAAGCTTTTATTATTTGCTAATGAATTGCCATTATTAGTAAAGACACTTAATTCGTTTTGCCAGTTTGTGCCACAACTTGTGCCACTTAATGGACAGACAGTTACATTTTTACCATTATTAACCGCACTATTTCTCGCTGTTAATAGTAGTCGATGTAATTCACTTATTTCGTTATCAACACGTGATTGCAATATAAAGCCACTTAAACTCGGTACGGCAACTGCGGTTAATATACCTATAATAAATATACCAATAAGAAGCTCGGTAATGGTAAAGCCAGATATGATTTTTTTGGCCGATTGATTTTTATTGTGGTTTTTAGGCATTACGACAGCCAAAGTTAGGGTGATATTTTACTTATAACATTGTTCTCTATACTCAGCCAGCAAATTTGTTTTACTCTTATTATCTTCCGTACCGAAATTTTATCGATCAAATAAGCGGTTTTTTAGCTTAAAGAACAATAATTCATGCCGACAGTCATCACTAAAATTAGGCTCAGTTGGCTGTGCATTCCAAGGCTATACGCTCGAATATTTATTATTTTTTCGCAAGATTTCCTTGAGACGTATTATTAATGACGACACAAGTAGCCCTCAGCTTTTGTTAAACGTTAAGAGCTTTATATTTCTGGCTCGATCATTCCAGCTAACGAGTTAAGTACATTTGATTAAGGCACCAGTGCGTCTGATATTTTTTTGATTGGTTTTATTTGCGGCACTTACATAAGCTCGGCCTGAAGTCGCGACAACAATGCCTCTGTTTTTGTCATTATGACCTTTAGGGCAATAGCTGAAAGTAGCATTTTGCCCCCATCCTGCTAAATGTCCTGTGGCTGCGTATGTTAGGCCAACACGCGTTTTACCGTACTGTAGTTTATCACCGACTTTTATTGCGTCTTTATGAGCAATAAGTTGTTCATCGAGTGAGGGCTCATAGATCTTATTATTGTTAATATCTATGAATACACTTAGCTCCTTATGCCATGAGTTTTTGCATTGGCCGTTGCTATCAAGTGGGCACAGAGTAACTTTAGAGTTGGCGCTTATCGCGGTATTCCTCGCAATTAAAATTAAACGGTGCAGGGTAAAAATTTCATTGTCTACACGGGTGTAAACAATGAAATTGTTGAGGCTTGGGACGCCGATGGCAATTAAACTTAGCAGTATCGCTAATGAAACCAGTGTTTCTATGATGGTAAATCCAACGAATTTTGACATAACAACCATTCCTTAGTTGAGTACGTAGTTCTACGCTATTTATAGTCAAAATCTGATGATTATTCCAAGTAAAATGAGTTAATTTTCGTATATTGTTGGAATTGCTAAACGCTTATGTTGTGTTTTCATATAGATAGCCATTATTTTATTTTCAATTGCTTTATCGGTGTTTTTACCTTCCAAAAAGTCATCCAATTGGTCGTAACTCATACCTAAAGCGTCCTCATCTTTTTTGCTTGGAGTCAGTTCTTCTAAGTCAGCGGTAGGGGCTTTTTCAATCAATTGCTCAGGCGCGTTTAACGCACGAGCAAGTTGTTTTACTTGGCGTTTAGATAAACCAAATAAAGGCGCTAAATCGCAAGCACCATCACCCCATTTGGTAAAGAAACCCGTTATATTTTCAGCGGAATGATCTGTGCCTAATACTAAACCACCTAGTATTCCAGCAATATGGTATTGCATCACCATACGAGTGCGAGCTTTAACATTGCCTTTAGAAAAATCTACCGCTGCAGCAGAGGCTGTAAAAATATCAGCCTCTTGTAAAGCATTAACTGCTTCTTGATGTATACCTTCTACACCAGCAAATATATTAGTACTTAAGCTATGGCTCGGCTTTATAAACTGCAGGGCGAGTTGTGCGTCATCTTCATCTGCTTGCACATCAAAGGGAAGTCTAACGGCAATAAACTGATATTTTGTATTACTTTCAACGTTTTCACTATTTAAAGCATCAACCGCAAGTTGAGCCAAACGTCCGCAGGTTGATGAATCAATGCCACCACTAATGCCTAGAATTAGAGATTTTAGTCCTGACTGTACTAACTTATTTTTAATAAAGTCGATTCTACGTTTAATTTCAAACGCAGTATCAATTTCAGGTAATACTTTCATTTCATCGATTATTGCCTGGGCGTTCATTATATTTCCTTTAGGTGATAAGTGAATATGCGAGTTAAACTGATTTTTATGTCAGGATTAAAGCTAGTGTAACAAAATCTATCTTTGATTAGAATTTTTGCACTATAGCTGTAAGTGAATTCTGTGTACAATCGCTTGATGTTAGGCTGTGATGTAGATAATAATAATTATCAATGAAATGCTGAGTTTAAAAATTAACCTATAGGCTGTGAAAATGAAAAAGATAGAAGCGATAATTAAACCATTTAAAATGGATGATGTACGTGAAGCGCTAGGCGAAATTGGTGTAACAGGCATGACAGTATCTGAGGTAAAAGGCTTTGGGCGACAAAAAGGTCATACTGAGCTTTATCGAGGCGCTGAGTATATGGTGGATTTTTTACCGAAAGTAAAACTAGAAATAGTAGTGAAAAAAGAAAATGTTGAACGTTGTGTAAATACTATTTTAGAAACGGCACAAACCGGAAAAATTGGTGATGGTAAAATATTTATTACTGACGTCGAGCGCGTGATTCGTATCCGTACTGGGGAAGAAGACGAAGAGGCTATATAATAACGAGCTGATTAGCTGACTATCTAACCAAAGGCTTTACTTTCATCTAGCGCCAAGACAATTAAAAATACCAGCATCTGCTGGTATTTTTAATAGTAAGTGAGTATTCAGTTATTGATATGGATTAATTAATACTACTTAACGAGCGGGTTGTTAGGATAATTTGCCGCGAGTACTTGCTTAGCGTTAGTTTGTAATTCAGTTAAGCCTAACTCTTCATAGCACATGATCATAATTTCTAATGCCGCTTCAGTTTCAGGGCTAGGAGAGAAGTATTCAACAATGTATTTTCCTCTGTTAGCTGAGGATACAAACGCCCCGCGTTTAAAATAGTAACGTGCGACAGACAATTCATATTTTGCTAATCGAGATTTAATTGCAATCATGCGTTGACGTGAGTCAGCAGCATATTTACTTTCAGGATACTTTTCTAAAACGATTTTTAAATCATTAAAAGCATCTCGTGCAGCAGTAGGATCACGATCTGAACGGTCTATGCCAGCCAAGTCCTGAAATAAATTTTCTTGCGTCGCGATGTTGATTAATGCTCGCATATAGTAAACATAATCTAAATTGGCATGTGCAGGATTCAGGCGAAGAAATCGATCAGTTAATGCTAAGCCTTGAGCCGCATCGCCACTTTTGTAATATGCGTAAATTAAGTCTAATTGAACTTGATGAGAAATAGGTCCATAAGGAAATCGCGAATCTATCGCTGATAAAATTTGAATGGCTTTTTGATATAAACCATTATCAAGTGACTCTCTTGCATCAGCAAATAATGCTTGAGCAGATTTGTCTGGTATTTTTTCAATTTCTTTCTCGTTTGTTCCTGAACAGCCTACCAATGCTAGCATTAGCGTAAGGCATATTATTTTTATTGTCATTTTTTCCATAGACTTCAATATCACTACTTTGTTTTAGTTAAAATAAATATCTTCCTCATTAGAATTACTTAATGTAATTGCTTTAGCAAAGAGGTAAAATAAGCATTGGCATTCTAACCTAGCAATCATGCCTTGCACAGTGCTAATTAATAGAGAGTTTAATGGCTGAAATAATTCAACACCGGGACACGGTTCCCGAATCATGCTTAGGTAAGCGTTTTGACCAGACTTTGGCCGAGATGTTCCCTGATTATTCACGTTCACGATTAAAAGAGTGGATTTTAGCCGGTCATGTTACGGTTGATGGTATCGTTGTCGACAAAGCACGCGAAAAAATGTTTGGTGGTGAAGAGATCGCCATTAATACTGAAGTTGAAGCTGAAGTTCGCTTTGCTGCCCAAGATTTACCTTTAAATATTGTTTATGAAGATGACGATATATTAGTGATTAACAAGCCTGCGGGCTTTGTTGTACATCCAGGAGCTGGCAACCCTGACGGTACGGTGTTAAATGCCTTGTTACATCACTGTCCGCAGTTAGATGTTGTGCCAAGAGCTGGTATTGTTCATCGCTTAGATAAAGACACTACGGGGTTGATGGTGGTAGCAAAAACAATTGCTGCACAAACTAACCTGGTTGAATCGTTACAAGCACGCGAAATTACCCGTGAATATGAGGCTATTGCCAATGGTACTATGACCGCTGGCGGCTTAGTTGATGAGCCTATTGGGCGTCATGCAACAAAACGTACGCACATGGCGGTAACTTTTTCAGGTCGTCCGTCGGTAACGCATTATCGTGTAATGGAGAAATTTAGATTACATACACGTTTACGTTTACGTTTAGAAACAGGTAGAACACATCAAATTCGTGTGCATATGGCACATATTACTCATCCATTAGTGGGAGATCCTGTTTACGGCGGTCGTCCGCGTCCACCAAAAAATGCTTCGGAAGAATTGCGTGAAATGCTACGCCAATTTAAGCGCCAAGCATTACATGCGGCAATGTTATCTTTATATCATCCTATAACCGGTGAGCAAATGACCTGGCATGCTGATATTCCTGACGATATGGTGGCACTGACTAACATTTTACGTGCAGATACTAAAAGTAATTTAAGTGATAGTGACTACTAAATTACCTGATAACATAATGTTTATTAAATGGCCAACCGATAATGTGTTGGCCTTTACTACCAATAGATTACCATCACCTAGCCCATTATCTGTTCGCAAATCACAATATTTACTATCAAGTACCGCGAATACACAAGATGAGCACTCAGCATTTTCTGCTTTTAACTTAGGCGATCATGTCGGTGATTGTGCTGAAGATGTTGCTTTTAATAGAATATCTCTACTTCAATATTTGCCTAAACAAACAAAAATTCAATGGTTTGAACAAGTTCATGGCAATCATGTCGCTGAAATTCTTGATTATGAAAATAAAACTATCATTGCTGATGCTGCTATAACACGTAACAAACATATTGCTCTGGCAATAATGACCGCTGATTGTTTGCCTATTTTATTGTCGAATCAAGAGGGCAGTGAGGTTGCTGCTATTCACGGTGGTTGGCGCCCTTTATCGACAAATATTATTGAGCAAACTATTGCACAAATGCATAGTTCGCCAAGTGATATTATTGCTTGGATGGGGCCTTGTATTGGGGCTAAGAAATTTGAAGTTGGCCAAGCGGTAAAACAGACGTTTTGTGAAATTTACACACCTTTTTCTGCTGCATTTTCTCCTTGCGAATCCGTGACTAGTGATTCTAAAATACCGAAATATTGGGCTGATTTACAGCTTATCGCCAAGTTACAATTGTTAACCTTAGGAGTTAACAATATTATACAGTTGAGCGAATGTACCTATAGTAATCAAACAAAATATTATTCTTATCGTCGAGATAAAAAAACCGGACGTATGGCTAGCGTTATATGTTTAAATCCTACTTAGCTTCCCTAGTTTTTAATACTTTTTTTTGCGCTAAATCAAAAGTTAAAGCACCATTTCCTTGAAAATGTTGATGGCTGTCCTTATAACATAGATAACTAAACTGTAAGCCCAGTAATATGGCATTAGGAGAACGTTAATGCGTTTAGAACGATTTACCCAAACTTTTCAAATAGCAATATCTGATGCGCAATCCATCGCATTAGGTAAAGATCATCAATTCATTGAACCTGTACATTTAATGCTTGCGTTGTTAAATCAAAATGCGAGCAGTATTATTCCATTATTAAAAAGTGCCGGTATTAATGTCCGAACACTAAGAACGCAAGTAGAAACGGCAATAGCTGAATTAGCGCAAGTATCAGGCACTGGAGGAGAAGTGCAGCTATCGTCTGCAATGGGCAATATTTTAAATCTTTGTGACAAGTTTGCGCAAAAGCATGGTGATAAATTTATTTCTTCTGAAATATTCGTTTTGGCAGCGTTACAGGATAAAGGTAAGTTAGGCCAAATTCTAAAAGGTTTAGGCGCAAATGAGCAACGAATTCAAGATGCAATAGTTCACATTCGAGGTGGAAAAAAAGTCGACAATGAAAATGCTGAAGAAGCCCGTCAAGCTTTAGAAAAGTATACCGTTGATTTAACCGAAAGAGCAGAGCAAGGTAAGTTAGATCCTGTTATTGGTCGTGATGATGAAATCAGGCGTACCATTCAAGTATTACAGCGTCGTACTAAAAATAACCCGGTATTGATTGGACAGCCTGGGGTGGGTAAAACTGCAATTGCAGAAGGTTTAGCACAACGTATTGTTGATCATGAAGTACCCGAAGGCATTCGCAATAAACGTGTGTTGTCACTTGATATGGGGGCGCTTGTTGCGGGCGCAAAATATCGTGGAGAATTTGAAGAGCGCCTTAAAGCGGTACTTAATGAGCTAAGTCAACTTGACGGTCAAGTGATACTCTTCATTGATGAGCTTCATACCATGGTCGGTGCCGGTAAAAGTGATGGTGCGATGGATGCTGGTAATATGTTGAAGCCAGCCTTAGCGAGAGGCGATTTACATTGTGTTGGCGCAACGACATTAGATGAATATCGCCAATATATTGAAAAAGATGCCGCTTTAGAGCGACGCTTTCAAAAAGTATTGGTAGATGAACCTAGTGTTGAAGATACTATTGCTATATTACGTGGCCTTAAAGAGCGCTACGAGCTTCATCATAATGTAGAAATTACCGATCCTGCGATTGTTGCTGCGGCAACTTTGTCGCATCGTTATGTTAGTGATCGTCAATTACCAGATAAAGCTATTGATCTTATTGATGAAGCTGCCTCTAGTATTCGTATGCAAATGGATTCAAAACCTGAAAATTTAGACCGCTTAGAGCGCCGTTTAATCCAGCTAAAACTAGAACAACGTGCGCTAGCAAAAGATTCGGATCCGGCTTCAAAAAAACGTTTGGACTTAATCTCAGACGAGATTGTTACTTGCCAAGCGAGCTATGATGAATTAGATGAGGTCTGGAAAACAGAAAAAGCGGCACTACATGGTACACAAGCGATTAAAACTGACTTGGAACATGCTCGCATAGAGCTTGAAGCTGCACGTCGCGTTGGCGATCTTAATACCATGGCTGAATTACAATATAGCCGTATTCCCGATCTTGAAAAACAGCTTGATCTTGCCAGCCAAGCAGAAATGCAAGAAATGACCTTACTACGTAATAAAGTGACTGATGTAGAAATTGCCGATGTGTTAAGTCGCGCTACCGGCATTCCGGTATCAAAAATGTTGGAAGGGGAGTCTGATAAATTATTACATATGGAAGATAATCTTCACAAACGTGTTATTGGTCAGTCTGAGGCTGTTGTTTCTGTCTCGAATGCTATTCGCCGTTCACGAGCAGGCTTGGCAGATCCTGACCAACCCATAGGATCATTTTTATTTCTTGGACCTACAGGGGTTGGTAAAACCGAATTAACTAAAGCCTTAGCGCATTTTCTATTTGATAGTGAAAATGCCTTAGTACGAGTTGATATGTCTGAATTTATGGAAAAGCATTCTGTTGCACGTCTGGTTGGTGCGCCTCCTGGTTATGTTGGTTACGAAGAAGGTGGTTATTTAACGGAGTCGGTAAGGCGTAAACCGTACTCAGTTATACTACTTGATGAAATAGAAAAAGCGCATCCAGATGTTTTTAATATTCTCTTACAGGTTTTAGATGATGGACGTTTAACTGATGGACAAGGTCGCACGGTTGATTTTAAAAACACGGTTATCATTATGACCTCAAATATTGGCTCTGATATCATCCAAGAATATGGTGATGACAGTCAATACCAACAAATGAAAGCTAGAGTCATAGCAGAGCTCAGTCAACACTTTAAACCTGAGTTTATTAATCGTGTTGATGAAACCGTAGTTTTTCACCCATTACTTGCTGAGCAGATCAAAAACATTGCGAGTATTCAGATTGCGGCTTTGACTAAGCGCTTAGAAGAACGAGATATAACCATGACGTTATCTGATGAGGCATTATCTTTTGTCGCTGCGGCAGGATTTGATCCGATTTTCGGAGCAAGGCCTTTAAAGCGTTCTATTCAGCAAGAAATAGAAAACCCATTGGCACATAAGCTATTGGCTAATGAATTCTTAGCAGGCGATCATATTGTTGTCGAACTTCGTGATGGTAAGTTGAATTTTATTGCTAAAAATCGAGACTCTTAAATAATTAATTTCGATTAGCCTTAGGAGTATTCAAGCCGACATGTTTATTGGTTTATTTCTGACAATAAACTTCGGCTTGTTTTTTATTCATTGCTAGCTGTTGTTTTTTTTCCAAGCTAGTTAGTACTTTCATATTATCTTCTGCATCCTTATATTGAATTTTATCAAAGTTTTGCAAGGTTTTAATATTCTCACGAGCAGCAATACACATACTGTTATCTACAGCTCTTTGCTTGCTGGTATCAGCGTTAAACTGATTATTTGACGCTGCGTCTTCAGGTGATTTTTTTTTATTTACTACAGTCGATAGGCTTTTGTTATTTGTCATACTCATTTCAATATAATTATCATGGTCTGGTTGATTTTGGCTAAAGTGAACAATATTATTTTTATCAACCCAACGATAAACCGTTAATTTTGCAGCAGCTGAAACATCGACATAAAGTAATATCATTAAAAGTAGAGTGAAAGCCTTAATGTTCATAGCGGTATCCATCCATAAGTTAATGCCGAACTGCTTTTATTATTTTCATCAAATACTAGGGGCTGTTGATCTTTCATTTTAGTCTCTGCTATTAACTAATTTTTGAGGTAACAAGGCGAAAAGTGTGTGATTTATCTACTTTAACAATTTTCAACGATGTTAGGTTTAAAATTAGCCATAGCCCCTTGGGTTGCCTTGAAAAAGCATCAATATTTGTTGCTTATACCAATTCTACTAAGTTTCTTCCCACTCAGTGAAATTTAAAGGCTTAGCGGCACAGGTTCACCGTTCCAGACTGAACCTAAGTACATCCATGTGAGAACCTTGTCAAAATCAATCACACCGATGGTAAGTCTTTTAAAATCACCCTTAGCGAGCTTACTTGCGATTCGATAACCGCAGATAATTTCTTTCATATATAATAACGATATTCAAAAAATGATCGTTGTTCTCAAACCGCTGGTAAGCGCCGAGAGAGAGCAAACTTAATAGGTTTGGTATTAATATGTTTTTGGATCAACCAAACATTATATAAAGCGCTTCGATTGCCAACTTTTTCAAGTGCTACATAGCCATAAAGTGAAAGATCAACAGCCCCTATTGGTTTAATAAATTTAAATTCGAGTAATACCTACTGTATTTTATAACAACACCAAGGACAGTTTACAAACTTTCGACTTATAAATAGGTAATCATTTACACGACAACTATTGTTCATAATTTTACATATGCTAGATTAGCAGTCTCTATTATTCTTAACGTATTATGGTTTCTCTTATGCCAGATAAACATGATGATGATTCATTGCCAACACGTGGCATTTATCTTTTACCTAACTTATTAACCACAGCAGGACTCTTTTCAGGTTTTTATGCTGTAGTGTCTTCAATGAATGGTCATTTTATAAGTGCCGCCGTCGCTATTTTTATTGCCATGATATTTGATGGTTTAGATGGGCGGGTAGCTCGTATGACCAATACACAAAGTGAATTTGGTGCTGAATATGACAGTATGGCAGATATGGTGTCATTTGGTATTGCTCCAGGTTTGGTTGCCTATAATTGGGCACTATCAAGTTTTGGTAAATTTGGCTGGTTAGCTGCGTTTATCTATGTTGCTTGTGCCGCGTTGCGCCTTGCTCGTTTTAATACACAAGTAGGGGTTGCAGATAAACGCTATTTTCAAGGCTTAGCCAGCCCAGCAGCAGCAGGAGTAATTGCGAGTCTTATTTGGGTTGGTAGCGAATATCAGATTAATGGTGAAGAATATGGCTTTATCATTGGGCTTGTTACCATCATTGCGGGATTATTAATGGTCAGCAACTTTAGGTATAACAGCTTTAAAGATGTTGACTGGAAAGGTAAAGTTAACTTTGTTTTCGTCTTATTAATCGTACTGGTATTTGTCGTTATTGCTTCTAGCCCAGAAAATATTTTACTACTCATTTTTGGCGTATATGCTTGCTCTGGTCCCTTTACGACTATTCGATCAGTGAAAAAATTAAAATTAGAACATGTTTTGGGAGACGACCATGATGCAGAGTTTCGTAATGAAGAGTTAAATAAGTCAACAGAAACAGTAGAAGAAAATACGGAAGCAGAAGTCAAAGATACAAAATAAGATGATGTACTCACGATTAGCTTGTTTTTTAGTGGTTAATCGTGAGTGATGTTAAGATTATTCAGCTTGATGTCATACAAAAGATGGCCCAAAAGAGTGTAATTAAAGGTTCCTTTGATTTATTAGAACAAAAAAACAACGTTGTGATTGATTAATCAGCAAACAGCCTTGTTTCTGTAATTTAATTGCATTTAGCTGTTGACGTGAGGCGAGAAATCTCTAAAATGCGCTCCAGTTCCAAGGGGTCACCCCAACGAGCTGTTTTAATAGGTTATCTCGTACAGTTCAGGCTGAATTGGTTAACTTAACGTTTTAAAGTAAAGGTTTTAAATCTTCTGAAAAGAAAGTTTAAAAAGTTTCAAAAAAGCGTTGACATTAAAACTGAGTTGCGTAGAATGCGCATCTCGCTTCAGGAGCCCTTAGCGTCAAGCAAAGAGTGGTCTGCAGCAACGAAACAACTTACGGTATAGAGCGAATGAGATTCTGTATCGGTATCATCTTTGATGATACGTTCTTTAACAATTAGTTATCATGCAATTTGTGTGGACACTCACATTAACGTTGATTTTACATAGTTATCTCTTTCTTCGGAAAGAACATAACAAAAAAACAGCTTAATATGATGTCACACAAAAAATAAGTATCATTTAGACTTTCGGGTTTAAATATACGTTTTATGTAGTTACTTTCTTCTTTAGTCGGATAGAAAGTAACACGACAGAATTCATTGAGCAGATGTTGAAACAAGTTTACTTGTCTCACATCACAAACGATTTTTAATTGAAGAGTTTGATCATGGCTCAGATTGAACGCTGGCGGCAGGCTTAACACATGCAAGTCGAGCGGAAACGAGAATAGCTTGCTATTCGGCGTCGAGCGGCGGACGGGTGAGTAATGCTTGGGAATATGCCTTTGAGTGGGGGACAACAGTTGGAAACGACTGCTAATACCGCATAACGTCTACGGACCAAAGGGGGGGACGCTTCGGCACCTCTCGCTCATTGATTAGCCCAAGTGAGATTAGCTAGTTGGTAAGGTAATGGCTTACCAAGGCGACGATCTCTAGCTGGTTTGAGAGGATGATCAGCCACACTGGGACTGAGACACGGCCCAGACTCCTACGGGAGGCAGCAGTGGGGGAATATTGCACAATGGGCGAAAGCCTGATGCAGCCATGCCGCGTGTGTGAAGAAGGCCTTCGGGTTGTAAAGCACTTTCAGCGAGGAGGAAAGGGTGTTGTTTAATACGCAACATCTGTGACGTTACTCGCAGAAGAAGCACCGGCTAACTTCGTGCCAGCAGCCGCGGTAATACGAGGGGTGCAAGCGTTAATCGGAATTACTGGGCGTAAAGCGTGCGTAGGTGGTTTGTTAAGCAAGATGTGAAAGCCCCGGGCTCAACCTGGGAACTGCATTTTGAACTGGCAAGCTAGAGTTTTGTAGAGGGTAGTGGAATTTCCAGTGTAGCGGTGAAATGCGTAGAGATTGGAAGGAACATCAGTGGCGAAGGCGGCTACCTGGACAAAGACTGACACTGAGGCACGAAAGCGTGGGGAGCAAACAGGATTAGATACCCTGGTAGTCCACGCCGTAAACGATGTCAACTAGCCGTCTGTGGTCTTGAACCGTGGGTGGCGTAGCTAACGCGCTAAGTTGACCGCCTGGGGAGTACGGCCGCAAGGTTAAAACTCAAATGAATTGACGGGGGCCCGCACAAGCGGTGGAGCATGTGGTTTAATTCGATGCAACGCGAAGAACCTTACCATCCCTTGACATCCAGAGAAGCGACTAGAGATAGACGTGTGCCTTCGGGAACTCTGTGACAGGTGCTGCATGGCTGTCGTCAGCTCGTGTTGTGAAATGTTGGGTTAAGTCCCGCAACGAGCGCAACCCCTATCCTTATTTGCCAGCGCGTAATGGCGGGAACTCTAAGGAGACTGCCGGTGATAAACCGGAGGAAGGTGGGGACGACGTCAAGTCATCATGGCCCTTACGGGATGGGCTACACACGTGCTACAATGGCAAGTACAGAGGGCAGCAATACCGCGAGGTGGAGCGAATCCCACAAAGCTTGTCGTAGTCCGGATTGGAGTCTGCAACTCGACTCCATGAAGTCGGAATCGCTAGTAATCGTAGATCAGAATGCTACGGTGAATACGTTCCCGGGCCTTGTACACACCGCCCGTCACACCATGGGAGTGGGTTGCAAAAGAAGTGGCTAGTTTAACCTTCGGGAGGACGGTCACCACTTTGTGATTCATGACTGGGGTGAAGTCGTAACAAGGTAACCCTAGGGGAACCTGGGGTTGGATCACCTCCTTATCTTGAAGTAAAACAGCTTAATGAGAACTTCGGTTCTACGAGTGTCTACACAAATTACATGATAACAAATTAGAAGAAGTCCAAACATGCTAGTGCTTCAACCCTTTTAGGCGAAGTTAATTTGCTTGAGTTCAAGGCGTGCGAGAAGTGAGCGTTGGAATTACCGACTGGTAATGACAAGCGAACGACGAGTACAACGAAGAAATCAAGTAAAGAAACGAGTATAAAATAGGTCTGTAGCTCAGCTGGTTAGAGCGCACCCCTGATAAGGGTGAGGTCGGCAGTTCAAGTCTGCCCAGACCTACCAATTTACGCTTTTTACGGCGTTGGTTCATCACTCGTGTAGAAAACCTACACTTCGCGATAAACCGCCTTGTAAAAAACGTAAATCTGAGTTTTGTTCTAGCTTAAAGATGTTTCCCATTTGGGGCTATAGCTCAGCTGGGAGAGCGCCTGCCTTGCACGCAGGAGGTCAGCAGTTCGATCCTGCTTAGCTCCACCACTTCTTCACAAAGAATTGAAAGACCAAACTTAAGTTATGCTTTATTTAAGCTACTTTAAGTTTGGTTTTTAACCAAGTCACCACCGAATGCGTGTGAATGACAAGTTCTTTAACAATCTGGAAAGCTGATATAAATACCGGTATTTATATGGCAAACACGGTGTCGCGCTGTTGTTTGTAAATTATAAATACCAAGCTGTTATTAATGGGAATATCGCCTGTTAATGATGGTGATTACGGTTCCTCCTCGGAAACGTAATCAACCCGGTAGTTTATTTACTTTTAGTTTACTAATCGTAATGAATTACCACTCTTATTCAAGACACACTTTGTGTGCGTGAAAATGTCAGACTTTACAATTGAGCAGGTTTTGTCACCTGCTTGTACCAAATAGGAAACTAGTTGGGGTTGTATGGTTAAGTGACTAAGCGTATGTGGTGGATGCCTTGGCAGTTAGAGGCGATGAAGGACGTGTTAATCTGCGAAAAGCTTTGGTGAGGTGATAAAAACCGTTATAGCCAAAGATATCCGAATGGGGAAACCCACCCGTCGTAAGGCGGGTATCATTAAGTGAATACATAGCTTAATGAGGCGAACCGGGAGAACTGAAACATCTAAGTACCCCGAGGAAAAGAAATCAACCGAGATTTCCTTAGTAGCGGCGAGCGAACGGGAATTAGCCCTTAAGTGGTTTGTAAGTTAGTGGAATCTACTGGAAAGTAGAACGATACAGGGTGATAGTCCCGTACACGAAAATAAACTTATCATGAAATCGAGTAGGTCGGCACACGTGAAACGTTGACTGAACATGGGGGGACCATCCTCCAAGGCTAAATACTCCTAACTGACCGATAGTGAACCAGTACCGTGAGGGAAAGGCGAAAAGAACCCCTGTGAGGGGAGTGAAATAGAACCTGAAACCGCATACGTACAAGCAGTGAGAGCCGGATTTAGTCCGGTGATTGCGTACCTTTTGTATAATGGGTCAGCGACTTATATTCTGTAGCAAGGTTAACCGAATAGGGGAGCCGTAGCGAAAGCGAGTGTTAACTGCGCGTTTAGTTGCAGGGTATAGACCCGAAACCCGGCGATCTACCCATGGGCAGGTTGAAGGTTGAGTAACATCAACTGGAGGACCGAACACACGTATGTTGAAAAATGCGGTGATGACTTGTGGGTCGGAGTGAAAGGCTAATCAAGCCGGGAGATAGCTGGTTCTCCCCGAAATCTATTTAGGTAGAGCCTCGCACGAACACCATTGGGGGTAGAGCACTGTTAAGGCTAGGGGGTCATCCCGACTTACCAACCCTTTGCAAACTCCGAATACCAATGAGTGATATGCGGGAGACACACTACGGGTGCTAACGTCCGTTGTGAAGAGGGAAACAACCCAGACCGCCAGCTAAGGTCCCAAAGTACTAGTTAAGTGGGAAACGATGTGGAAAGGCATAGACAGCTAGGAGGTTGGCTTAGAAGCAGCCATCCTTTAAAGAAAGCGTAATAGCTCACTAGTCGAGTCGGTCTGCGCGGAAGATGTAACGGGGCTAAACTAGTCACCGAAGCTGCGGATTTGAACTTAGGTTCAAGTGGTAGGGGAGCGTTCTGTAAGCCGTTGAAGGTGTGTTGTAAAGCATGCTGGAGGTATCAGAAGTGCGAATGCTGACATGAGTAACGATAAGGGGAGTGAAAAACTCCCCCGCCGAAAGACCAAGGTTTCCTGTCCCATGTTAATCAGGGCAGGGTAAGTCGGCCCCTAAGGCGAGGCGGAAACGCGTAGTCGATGGGAAACAGATTAATATTTCTGTACTTCTATATATTGCGAAGGAGGGACGGAGTAGGCTAGGTGAGCACGGCGTTGGTAGTCCGTGTGAAAGTATGTAGGCGGTTGACTTAGGTAAATCCGGGTCTTCATTCAACGCTGAGATACGAGACGAGACTCTACGGAGTTGAAGTCATTGATGCCATGCTTCCAGGAAAAGCTTCTAAGCTTCAGATATATAGGAACCGTACCCCAAACCGACACAGGTGGTTAGGTAGAGAATACTAAGGCGCTTGAGAGAACTCGGGTGAAGGAACTAGGCAAAATAGTACCGTAACTTCGGGAGAAGGTACGCTCTCTAATGTGAATGACTTGCTCAGTAAGCATCGGAGAGTCGAAGTAACCAGGTGGCTGGAACTGTTTATTAAAAACACAGCACTGTGCAAAATCGAAAGATGACGTATACGGTGTGACGCCTGCCCGGTGCCGGAAGGTTAATTGATTGGGTTAGTCTTCGGACGAAGCTCATGATCGAAGCCCCGGTAAACGGCGGCCGTAACTATAACGGTCCTAAGGTAGCGAAATTCCTTGTCGGGTAAGTTCCGACCTGCACGAATGGCGTAATCATGGCCACACTGTCTCCACCCGAGACTCAGTGAAATTGAAATTGCGGTTAAGATGCCGTATACCCGCGGCTAGACGGAAAGACCCCGTGAACCTTTACTATAGCTTGACAGTGAACATTGCTCCTACATGTGTAGGATAGGTGGGAGGCTTTGAAACCATGTCGCTAGATGTGGTGGAGCCAACCTTGAAATACCACCCTTGTATGCGTGATGTTCTAACCTAGGGCCCTTATCGGGCTTGGGGACACTGTCTGGTGGGTAGTTTGACTGGGGCGGTCTCCTCCTAAAGAGTAACGGAGGAGCACGAAGGTTGGCTAAGTACGGTCGGACATCGTACGGTTAGTGCAATGGCATAAGCCAGCTTAACTGCGAGACAGACACGTCGAGCAGGTACGAAAGTAGGTCATAGTGATCCGGTGGTTCTGTATGGAAGGGCCATCGCTCAACGGATAAAAGGTACTCCGGGGATAACAGGCTGATACCGCCCAAGAGTTCATATCGACGGCGGTGTTTGGCACCTCGATGTCGGCTCATCACATCCTGGGGCTGAAGTCGGTCCCAAGGGTATGGCTGTTCGCCATTTAAAGTGGTACGCGAGCTGGGTTTAGAACGTCGTGAGACAGTTCGGTCCCTATCTGCCGTGGGCGTTTGAGAATTGAAGAGGGCTGCTCCTAGTACGAGAGGACCGGAGTGGACGAACCGCTGGTGTTCGGGTTGTTATGCCAATAGCATTGCCCGGTAGCTACGTTCGGAACTGATAACCGCTGAAAGCATCTAAGCGGGAAGCAGGCTTTGAGATGAGTTCTCACTGGAGCTTTAAGCTCCCTAAAGGGTCGTTGGAGACTACAACGTTGATAGGTTGGGTGTGGAAGTGCTGCGAGGCATTGAGCTAACCAATACTAATTACCCGTGAGGCTTAACCATACAACACCCAAGTGGTTTTGTTGTATGAAGTTTGACAAAAGTGTAGGAATACACACATCACGCATGACAATGGTGTGAATAAGAGATAGATAAGCTAACAGTTAAAAGCTGTCAGCTATCAGTAAAACGAGTATTTTTAACTCTTAACAGAGTTCAGCTTTCTAAGATTATTACTTGTTAATCACTTACGAAGGTAAGTGACGAATTGACAAAGCCGCAAATGAGCGAGAAACGAAGTTGAGTTTACTCAATGAGTATCAGAGTGATTGTAGCAATGACGTCAATTTGGTAATTAACAAGAAAATTTTTGTCTAGCGACAATAGCGACATGGCCCCACCTGATCCCATTCCGAACTCAGAAGTGAAACGTGTTAGCGCCGATGGTAGTGTGGGAGTTCCCATGTGAGAGTAGGACATTGCTAGGCTTCTATTAAGAAAAACCCGTAGCTAACGCTACGGGTTTTTTGCTTTCTGACATTCAAATCTTTTTGCTATCTAACGTTTAAATAAAAAATTGCGACAATAGCACCGTGGCCCCCTTGAACCCTCGGCAACTGCTCCTGCGTTGTCCTAGTGACCTACATCCTTGTAGGAAATTCGCTATATAAAGAGACGCAGAAGTGCTCGTTCTTGTGCATTGATTCACGCGCACCATTAGTGAATCCCTTCACGTCAAACGTGTTAGCGCCGGTGGTAAAGAGCGTGTGGGTGTTCTTCTTTTTATGTGAGGTCGTTGCTGCATATTCATATGCCCACGACATTAGCGCATCTTTGCACGTCAGAAATCCGTAGCTAACGTTACGGTTTTTTTGCTTTCTGGTGCTTGATGAGTATCACTATTGTTTATTGTCGCTTTGTATTGTTCGTATAATGCCGTTCGCTCTTAGTCATCATCGTAATTCTTCCTGTGTTTGTCTTTTCTTCTAAATTAATATCAGAATTTAGTTGCCGTAATTAACTCATCTTTAAATTTAAATGCATTTAATGTCTATTTATTGCTGGTAGATCTTTGTAAAATCTTCATTTATTCAATACGATGGCAGATTAATATATGCTTTAAGTTTTAACTTAAGTCGTGACCAATGTTTCTATTTACCTGATGAGAAAAATAATAATGAATATTGATGGAAAGTTAACAGCAAAAAAATTAAGAGAGCAACTAGCTGTTGAAGTATCTGCATTAAAATTGAGTCATGGTCTTGCTCCAAGTCTAACGGTAATCGTTGTTGGGGATGATCCGGCAAGTCAGATCTATGTGAAAAATAAAGTAAAACAAACACAAGAAGTCGGTATGATTTCTAATGAAATTAAGTTGCCAGCCACTACAAGCGAATTGGAGCTACTAGAACAATTAGAGCAGTTAAATAATGACAATAGTGTGCATGGTGTTTTGGTGCAGTTACCTTTACCAAAACATATTGATGAAAGTGTTATCATTTCGGCTATAAATCCGAACAAAGATGTTGATGGTTTTCATGCGCTGAACTCCGGTCGATTATTTAATGGTGAACCAGGGGCATTAGTACCATGTACGCCACAAGGCTGTATTATATTGGCAAAGCAACACTTAGGTAATGATCTATCTGGAAAACATGCCGTGGTCATTGGTCGTTCGAACATTGTTGGTAAGCCCGTCGCTATACTGCTACTACAAGAAAACTGCACAGTAACTATTGCACACTCAAAAACAATTAACTTAGCCGAAGTTTGTCAACAAGCTGATATTTTAGTTGCTGCTGTCGGTATTGCTAAATTTGTTAAGGCTGAATGGGTTAAAGAAGGTGCCACGGTAATTGATGTCGGTATTAACAGGATCATAAATCATGAAGGCAAAGTCAGGCTTGTTGGCGATGTTGACTATGATGAGGTTGTTGATAAGTGCGGTGCAATTACACCAGTGCCAGGTGGTGTAGGTCCTATGACGATAGCATGCCTATTAAAGAATACACTCATTGCTGCTAAGCACAGTATGGAAAATTAGCATTATAAAAGTAACAGCATAAGTTTTTATGATTTTCTCTATAGCGTAAAAAGCGCTGACGAAATTCATCGGGTAATTGTGCAATATCTTTTGCTGTGTTGTGACTGACAAACTTATTCGACAAGTAAAGTGTTGCTAATGCCTGATCAGCAAAGCAAATGATATTGTCATAACGGACTTGTTTGTTCTCTTCTTTGAAAACCTGCTCGGCTATGACAGTGCGTAATAATAAACTTGCTATGCCGCTACCACGATGTTCGGAGTCAATAACTAACCCATGCAGTAACCAAAATAGCCCACTTTCTTGACCTGCTGATATGATCACGCAAGCAATAATCTCTGTATTATGCTTTATAAAATAAGCGTGGTCATGCCCAATAAAGCCAGCTGCGTAACGTTGAGTTTTATAGAAGCGTTGAATGTCTTTTTTGTCTGATTTTTTGGCTTTTATCACCAGGTAAGTGGAGATCTGAGTAGGCAAGTGTTTTTCTATCTTTGATATTGTCATTCAGAGCATAATACCTGATCACATAGGTTATTACGCAGCCTAACTTTAGCTATACATAGTTGTTGTAATCTTAAGCTGGCAACTTAAATAGTTACGTACGAGCTTGCAGATAAAATATTATTCTACTAATTCGTTACGTACTAAACCTCTGCGGATATTTTTACATAATTTAGCCAAACGACTAATATCACCGAACGTAGGCTGTTCATTATTTGCCAAGCGAACTTCCCAATCAGACAATTCAGTATCTGCTAATTCTAGCAATTTCTTTGCACAACCCACACATTTTCCCGCGCAAATTTGTGCTTCAGGCAAGGTAAATGGAAAGTCATCCCTTACTTGTTTAATTAATATGCACATTGCAGTATGTCGATCAGGCTTCATTTTATCACCCTTAAGTCTAGTTTACTTAATAGCTGATACTAGCTTTGTTAGTGTCGCTATTACTTAGTCATTCTATCGATAAACCACAAGAGTTTATTTGTTATAGCTCAAATAAGGTTGAATAAATTTATTTTTAAGTTCTTGGGCTACAATAATATTGGTAATAATTAATCAAAAGTAAGCTTTTTAATACGGGCTAGATAATTTTAACGCTTTGGCTAAATAGTTTAGCCAAATATCCTACATATCAGGTTATAATGCGGTAATAGATTTTAATTTTTACCTAGTTTTTGAGTAAGTGGAGAGTAAGTTTGCAGTTTAGTGATTTTGGATTAGATAGTAAAATAATGGCAACCGTTGAACATTTAGGTTTTAGCGAGCCTACTGAAATCCAGCAACAGGCCATTCCTGCTGCTATGACAGGTCATGATTTGATCGCATCATCCAAAACAGGATCTGGTAAAACACTAGCGTTTATTATTCCTGCAATGCAGCGCTTATTAAAAAACCGCGCTTTGAGTAAACGTGATCCGCGGGTGGTTATTTTAACTCCTACTCGTGAGCTTGCTAAGCAAGTGTTTACTCAATTAAGAATGTTCACCTCAGGCTCACAGTTTAAAGCGGTATTAATTCTTGGTGGTGAGAATTTTAATGATCAAGTTAAAACTTTAGAGAAAGACCCGCATTTTATTGTCGCGACACCAGGGCGTTTAGCTGATCACCTTTCACAAGGACACTTTTACTTAACGGGTTTAGAGTTATTGATTCTTGATGAAGCTGATCGCATGCTAGATTTAGGCTTTGCTGAGCAACTAGCACAAATCAATAAAGCTGCCGATCACAGAAAACGTCAAACATTAATGTTTTCAGCAACCTTAGATCATGCACAAGTTAATGACTTCGCATTAGCCTTACTAAAAAAACCAAAGCGTATCGCCATTGGTAGCGCTCATACTGAGCATAAAGATATTACTAAACGTTTCTATTTTTGCGATAACTTAAGCCATAAAGAGAAGCTTCTTCAGTATTTTATTAATACTGAAGATCATCAACAAATGATTATCTTTACTGCTACTCGTGCGGATACCGACAGACTCTCAACCTTGCTCACTGAACAAGGTTTAAGCACTGTTGCATTAAGTGGTGAGCTAAATCAAGGCCAACGTAATCAAATTATGGATGGCTTTAGTAAAGGCCAACAAAAAATCTTGATCACTACAGATTTAGCCTCTCGTGGTTTAGATTTAATTAATGTCTCGCACGTTATTAACTTTGATATGCCAAAGCATACAGAAGAATTTGTTCATCGTATTGGCCGGACAGGACGAGCTGGTAGTAAAGGCGACTCCATTTCTTTTGTTGGACCAAAAGACTGGTTAAGCTTTAAAAATGTTGAAGGTTTTTTACAACAAAAGCTTACTTTTGATATTGTTGATGGTTTAAAGGCTAAATTTAAGGGATTAAAGCCTAGAAAAATTAAAATCGATGTTAAAATACAAGATAATAAAAAATCGATAAGACAGCCTAAGCAGCCAAAAGCTAAGAAAATTGTTAAGAAGAGCTTTTTAGCCGATGATGCCGGTGATTTGCCGGTATTGAAACGTAAGAAAGCTGTTGCGCCGAAAGAGATTGAAAGTAGCGATATTGACGAAGTGGAGTAATTTTTTAGTTTTTGCTCTTAATCAGCATTATAAAACCCGCATGCCATGTATTGATGGCCATGCGGGTTTTTAGTTTATAGCGCTTAATTATGGTTTGTTTTAACACAGAGTTTGCAGCTGATTATTATCAACGGCTTTATTTATTAAATTTATAATTTTTAGCTATGAAATCTCTTAATTTAACTAAGAAGTCGGCTAAATTA
This sequence comes from Colwellia sp. M166, assembly GCF_024585285.1. Taxonomy (NCBI): domain Bacteria; kingdom Pseudomonadati; phylum Pseudomonadota; class Gammaproteobacteria; order Alteromonadales; family Colwelliaceae; genus Colwellia; species Colwellia sp. M166. The sequence continues at coordinate 965,896 of NZ_CP040755.1, read as the reverse complement.
AATACAATTATATCTGGTTTTGATGGTCACTCTAATTCGCTATTTTTTCTATTGTAAACAATACTTATAAGTGATTTTTGTCCCTTAAACTCAATAATAAAGAGTTGCCCAAAGGCATGCTGTGCTCTTTTCTTGTAAGGCTAACATTACGTGTCAGCGAGAGATGAACCACAAGCAACACCTTTATTAGATAGCATTAATAGTCGCTTTAGCGTCGATGGAGAATTACATCAAGGCTTTCAATTAGGTTCAATTGTTATTGAACCGGATCTTGGGGTGATTATTCGAAATGGTCAACGATATCATTTGGCGCCTAAGGCAATGGAAATATTGCTTTTTTTATCATCGACTAACGGTGAAATTGTATCTAGAGAACAAATTTTATCATTTGGCTGGGGTGATAATCATGCGGCAAAAAATAATGTAACTCATATCATTAGTGAAATTCGCCATGTGCTTGATGATCACAAAGAGTGTCCTACCTATATTCAAACTATACCTCGTAAAGGTTATCGTATGCTTCTGCCTACGATTACTAAGTCAAGGAACAGCATCTGGCCTTTCCCTGCCGATCAAGCAGGGCAAATTATTGATTCAGAAAAAAAGTGGAAATTATCTTTTTCATTATTAAAGAGCAGTCGTCTAATTAATGCGAGTGCGGCATATCTAGTTGTATCTTGGGTATTACTGCAGGTGTTTTCAATTATTTTACCCATTTTTGATGTTCCAACATGGGGCGGAAAAGTTGCTGCTTTATGTTTAGTGGTCGGATTTCCCATTGTTATCAGTTTTCAGTGGTTAAAAGAATTTAAAATAAGAAAAAAATTTAATCACGAAAATACAAAAAAGCATCGATTCATCTATCGCCAATTTGCTATTGATAGCTTTTTTGTCTTAATTATTTTATTGGTTATTTATTACGTTTCCACTCACCTTATTGAGAAAATTGAAAATGAAAGTAGCATACAACCAATCAACGCTGTAAATGAAGATAAGGCTCCACAGGCAAATTTTACTGAAAATGCAGTTGCTATTTTATCTTTTCATGCGACTGATACGGTTAATAATCCACAATATTTTATCTCAGGCTTACAAGAAGAACTCATTAACTTAGTTGCATTAAAGCCTGCGTTCAAAGTGTCTTCAATGAGAGCGATAGATGCTCTAGGACCGAAAGCAAGCATTACACAAATTAAAAATAGATTAGGTGTGAAATATATTGTTGAAGGAAAGTCTAAAACGATTAACGGAACATTAATCATAAATACGGTTATGACCGATGTAATAACAGGTTTTCAGGTTTGGTCTGACGAGTCCAAAGGTTCAACAAATGAATTGGTTTTACTTTATAACGAACTATCGCGCAAAATTATTAATGCATTACATTGGCTTATTGTCGGTGATAAATCGCTAAATAATAGCAATTATCTGCCGACTGAAAGTTTTTTAGCCTACGATGCTTATTTACAAGGTAAAGAAAAGTATCGAAATTCAAAAAGTATTAAAGCTTTATATCAGGCAGAGCAATTATTTCTTAAAGCATTACAATTAGATCCAGATTTTGTGCAGGCATCTTCGGCACTATGTCATATCTATTTAGATAAGTATTTACTTAACGATGATACCAATGAATATCAAAAAGGATTAAATGTTTGTCAGTTAATTGCAAGTAATGAGATGGTGTCATTTGAGTCACAGTTAGCGCTAGGCACACTTTATCGGGTGAATGGACAATACCAAAAAGCTGAACAGCATTTAAATAAGGCAAAACTGATTAAACCAGACGCGAGCGAAGTTTTTATTTCATTGGCTGAGTTGTATACAAAGCTTGGGCAAATAAGCAGAGCTGAAAACTTATATCAACAAGCGATTAATCTTGAACGGGGTAATTGGAAAAACTACTATGACTATGGCTTGTTTTTGTTTTATTCAGGCCGCTATGAACAAGCGATCAGTCAATTTAACAAAGTAACCTTAATTAATAAAAATACTGCTATGGTTTTTAATGCTTTAGGCGCTGTTTATTATATGGTGCTAGACTTTGAACAGGCTAATGTTGCTTGGTCTAAATCATTAGCAATTGAGCCTATCTCGGTAACTTATTCAAACCTAGGAACGGTACTGTTTTTTATGCAACGGTTTGAAAATGCGGCAGAAATGTATTTAAAAAGTGCAGAGTTATCGCCTTTAGATCCCACTGTTTGGGGTAATTTAGGTGATGCATACAAATACAGTAAAAATAAACGACCTAATGCTAAATTAGCTTATCAAAAAGGGCTTGAATTAGCGCAAAAAAATGCTCTTATTAACGATAAATATCCTAGTTTACAAGCACAAATTTCTCGTTATTATTCTGAATTAGAACAGTGTGAACAAGCGAAAGTTCACCAAGAAATAGTACTAACAAATAATATTCAAGACCCTTACATTTATTATGATTTAGCGATAGTTTCAATAAATTGTTTTGACGTTGATGCTATCAAACTATTTATTGAAAAAGCTATATTGTTAGGTTATCCATCAAAGCTTTTATTGGCAGATCCGCAGTTTTACGACTATAAACTATGGTTACAGAAATTAGTTAAACCTATTCACAAGAAAAAGGGAATTCAATGAATATTCAAAAAATGAAGTTATTAAAAGTTATTAGAGGCAGCATACTCTTGCTTATTACTAGCTGTTCTATGCTGGCCTTTGCTGAGAGAAATAATGCCAAAGATAGAGAATTGATCATTCATGTTGATGCTGCTTCGCATTGTGTGCTTGAAGTAACACCTTCAAAAAATGAAAATAACTGTGCAATATTATATGCAGCTAATAAAAACCCTTGTAAGAATGATCCTGAATGTGTTTGTTCAAAAAAAGAGAAATACATTACTTGGCAAACAAGTACCGGAGATAGTTTTAATATTAACTTTACCGATAAATCACCTTTTAAAAAATGCACCTATAGTGCCGATCCTAATGGTAAAGTTCGTTGTAAAATAAAAAACGAAGGCGATTACTACTATGAAGTCAATGTCGAAGGTTGTGCTACTAATCCTTATGACCCTAGAATTGTAGTACAATAATCGCTATTTCATTTTCAAGTCACTTACTCGGCAATTAATTGTTGTAAGATAAAGTTACTTTCTTGGTTGCCTAACTTTTCTATTAAATAAGGTAAAATCTCTTCTAGCTGTTTCGTTAACTGCCAAGGTGGATTAACAATAAATAAGCCGGTTCCTGTCATACCGTATTCTTGGGTATCGGTTTTTTGACAATATTCTACCTGTAGAACATTACGTACGTCACTTTTTGTAAAGGCGCTTTGCATCTGTTCAACTAACTCACGCTTAACCACGGGATACCATAAAATATAAGTGCCTGTGGCAAACTTTTTATAAGCATTTACTATGGTACGAACGGCTTTAATGTAATCTTCTTTTAATTCGTATGGGGGATCAATTAATACTACGCCACGTCGGTTAGGCGGTGGTACTAAACCTAATACACCTTGATACCCGTCAGATTGTTTAACGTGAGATTTATTCCAACGTTGGCTGTATTCTTTTAAATGTTCAATGTCAGTAGGGTGTAACTCAAATAAATGCACACTGTCTTGTCGACGCGTAAATTGGCGAGCAATACCTGGTGAGCCAGGGTAAAGCGTAATTTCACCATTGTCATCTATTGAATTTTCGTTCAAGATTTTTACTAAATCAATATATGGCTGTAAGGCTTCAGGTAAGTCGTCATTTTCAATTAATTTTGCAATACCGTCTTTATATTCACCGGTTTTTTGTGCGTATTCATCAGCTAATTGATACATGCCCGCGCCTGAATGGCTATCGATATAATAAAAACCTTTATCTTTTCGGGTCATGTATTCAAGTACTAAGGTCAGTACAGAATGTTTTAAAACATCAGCAAAATTTCCGGCGTGAAAGGCATGGCGATAACTAAGCACTTTATTTCCTTAAAGAGTAAGAGGGAAAAATAGGGAAGAACAATTTTAAATCTAAAATGGCATTATCTACAAAAGTGATAATGCCATTTTAATGGTGTATTACTAAAGTTAAGTAAAAATTAAACAGAAGCTAAAATTTAAACTTGTGACGCTAAGTACTCGTCGTAAGTACCTGCGAAGTCAGTGTAGCCACCGGTTTCTAATTCAATAATACGTGTTGCTAAACTTGAAACAAACTCACGGTCATGACTGACGAATAAAATAGTGCCTTCAAATTGTTCCATCGCCATATTCAATGATTCAATAGACTCCATATCCATATGGTTAGTCGGTTCATCCATAACCAAAATGTTTGGTTTTTGCATCATGATTTTACCGAACAACATACGACCTTGTTCACCACCAGAAAGCACTTTTACTGATTTGTTAATATCATCAGCAGAGAATAATAAACGACCTAAATAACCACGAACCGCTTGTTCATCATCAGTAGGTTGACGCCATTGGCTCATCCATTCAAATAACGTCATGTCATTTTCAAATTCATGACTATGGTCTTGTGCGTAGTAACCAATGTTGACGTTTTCAGACCAAGTGTATAAACCTGATGTGGGTTTATAGTCAGCTTCACCCATAATAGTGCGTAAGAACGTAGTTTTACCAACACCATTTTGGCCGATAATAGCGACACGTTCGCCAACCTCAATCATCAGGTTGATATCGTTTAGCACTTTGTTGTCGTCAAAGCTCTTGCTCATGCCTTCCATGACAAGGGCGTTACGGAATAATTTCTTTTCTTGTTCAAAGCGAATAAATGGATTTACACGGCTTGACGCTTTTACATCAGCTAATTGGATTTTATCGATTTGCTTAGCGCGTGATGTTGCTTGTTTTGCTTTTGAAGCATTGGCTGAGAAGCGGGCAACGAAGGCTTGTAGTTCGCCAATTTGGGCTTTCTTCTTGGCATTATCAGCCATCAATTGTGCTCTAGCTTGAGTAGAAGCAAGCATGTATTCGTCGTAGTTACCTGGGAATACGCGTAACTCACCGTAATCCAAATCGGCCATATGTGTACAAACACTGTTTAAGAAATGACGGTCATGCGAGATAATGATCATGGTTGAGTCACGCTCGTTCAAGGTTTCTTCTAACCATTGAATAGTGTGAATGTCCAAGTTGTTGGTTGGCTCATCAAGTAACAAAATATCATTGTTAGAAAACAATGCTTGTGCTAAAAGTACACGCAATTTCCAACCTGGGGCAACATCACTCATTAAACCGTAATGTTGATCAACCGGAATACCTACACCCATTAATAGTTCACCAGCACGACTTTCTGCGCTGTAACCATCCATTTCAGCATACTCAGCTTCTAAATCACCAGCACGCATACCATCAGCTTCGCTCATTTCTGGCAAAGCATAGATAGCGTCACGCTCTTCTTTTATCGCCCATAACTTGGTATGGCCCATGATCACCGTATCAACCACTGAACACTCTTCGAAGCCAAACTGGTCTTGGCGTAATTTGCCAATGCGCTCATTAGGGTCTAAATTAACGTTGCCAGACGTTTGCTCTAAATCACCACCCAAAATTTTCATAAAGGTTGATTTACCACAGCCATTAGCGCCGATTAAACCATAGCGATTTCCACCGCCAAATTTTTGTGAAATGTTTTCAAATAACGGCTTAGCACCGAACTGTTGGGTAATATTGTTTGCAGCTAACATAGAGGTTCCGTAGCGAGTGTTTAGATGAGTTAAGTTGAAGCGTTAACTCATAACTATAACAACTATAAAAAATGTAAAATAATGCGCGCGATTATACATGAACATTGGTATGAAACGATAGTGCATAAGGTCGAAGAATTAGTGATTAAGTAAATTGTCGTTGTGTAAATTTAAGCTGATGCCTCTGAATACCAGAGTTTACTTCATCAGATAAAGGCAATAAGCTAATAGCAGGCAGTACTTGATTGATTCATAACTAAAATGTTGAGCCATGGTTAGATGTTGTTATCTTCAGTCCAATCTTTTAGTTTCTCTAAAATATCTAATGCGGTGCGGCCAAAGTCTGTTATGTCATAGGCAACGGCAATAGGGCGATCGCTAATGACTTCCCGAGTAACCAACCCTTGCGCTTCTAATTCCTTCAATCGCTGATCAACCATTTTCTTACTTGCGCCAGCTAACATGCGTGATAATTCGTTAAAGCGTACAGGGCCGTCTTTTAAATGCCATAAAATAGACGCTTTCCACTTCCCGCCTAAAACTCGCATACCTCGTTCAATGAGGCAAGGTTGCTCGCAGCTTTCTAAATTTATTTTTTTCACACTACTATTTGTTTTTGTTGTGTTTTTCATTTTATTTACATTTCAACTAAGGTGGTTACTAAAAGTATACTGGTTGCTTTAATTAACTACTCTAGCATAATACAGCCATATAACCAATTTACACTTTGTGAGGTATGTAAGCTCACATAAGTATTAATACCATTTTAGGAAACTATATTATGCCAACGCTCACCTCTTATAATCCTATCGATAGAAAGCCACTGGGCGATGTGCTCATTACTGAGCCAGCCGACATGCCAGCGGTAGTTTTACGCGCAAAAAATGCACAAAAATCTTGGTCTGCTTTATCTCTTGGTGAGCGCCAACAAAAAATAGTTAAGGCTTACGAAGCGCTTAACGCAGTAGATGATGAGCTAACATTATTGATCAGTAAAGAAATGGGGAAAGATCACCGAAGAGCGAGTTATGAAGTGGGTGGCACTATCCAAAACACGGCTTATTTTGCTCAAGAAATAGCGCAAGCACTGCAGAGCGAATCAATGGGGCGTGAGGGTGAAATGCAATATCGCCCTTTAGGTGTAGTAGCTGTTATTTCTCCGTGGAATTATCCACTGGCGATGGCGAATAATTTATTATTACCGGCGCTTATTGCGGGTAACAGTGTGGTGTTAAAACCCTCAGAAGAAACCCCGTTGGTTGCTGAACTTTTTGTTAGCACGTTGAATCAGGTACTGCCTGAAAATGTATTACAAATTGCACATGGTGATGCAGAAACAGGTAAAGCCTTGGTTAATGCCGACATTAACATGGTTGCTTTCACCGGTTCACTCGCTGCAGGCAAGCATATTATGGCAAGTGCCGCGTCAGGGCTTAAGCGTTTAGTGATGGAGTTGGGTGGCAATGATCCGCTTATCGTTATGGCCAGTGCAGATATAGATAAAGCGGTTCAGTTTGCTGTCGCTAGCTCCTTTGAAAATACCGGTCAAATGTGCACATCTACTGAACGAGTTTATGTTGATGAGCGTGTTGCCGATGAGTTTGAGCAGAAAGTGGTCGCGTTAGCACGTCGCTATCAAGCAGGCCCTTGGGATCAACAACATGTCAATATTGGACCGATTGTTAATCCTAAGCAGCATGCTAATGTTTTGTCTCAATTAGAAGATGCTAACGCTAAAGGCGCGAAGTTTTTACTCGGCAAACCTCATTACGAGTTGCCTTATATACAACCGACGGTTGTCACGGGTATCACACCTAATATGACGTTAGAGCAAGATGAAACTTTTGGGCCAGTAGTGGCTATTAGTCGCTTTAATCATTTGTCTGAAGCGGTTGAGCGAGCCAACGCTAGCCCATACGGCTTAGCTGCGGTGGTATTTGGTGGTGCTGGCGCAAATGATGTTGCCGAGCAAATGGAAGCGGGCATGGTAGCAATAAATAAAGGCGCTGGAGGTCTTGGACCTTGGGTTGGCGCTAAGCAAAGTGGTTTCGGTTTTCATGGCACTGCTGCCGGTCATCGCCAGTTTTCTCAAGTGAGAGTTATCAATAAATAAGTCGCTGATATCACGTGAATACCACTTGAAAAATAATTGAAACATAAACTTAGCAGTCATTTTTAATGACTGCTAAGTAAAATATAGAGAAAGATATGAACCAAAAAACAGATACAGTAAGTGATTTTTTTGTTGCCGCTTTAGAGCCCGGAGCTGAGCATCCAGCGTTACCTGCATGGGGTAACCGCAAGGTAAACCCAGCAAACTTGAGCGAAAATGTTGATGTCAGCAATGTTGAGCGACACGACTTAGCGCAAGTGCCCGGAGCCTTTCAGTTACTGAACGTATTGACGCAAGAAGAGTGCGAAACACTAGTGAGTATTAGCGAACAGTTGGGTTTTTTACCCGATGCCGCTGTTTCTCTGCCACGCAGTGTTCGCCATAATGATAGCTTAACGTGGATAGTTGATGAACAAACTGATGGTATTATTTGGCAACGTATTGCGCACTTAATGGATGACAGACACGCTATTTTTGGTGGCAGTAAAGCGTTGGGGATCAATGCACGTTTTCGTTTTTATCGTTATAACGCCGAAGACTACTTCAAACCACACTCAGATGGCTCTTGGCCGGGCAGTCGTATTATTAATGATGATTTAATTGCTAATGCTTACCCTGATCGTTATAGCCAAATGACATTTTTAATTTTCTTAACCGAAGACTTCCACGGTGGTGAAACACGTTTCTTAGTCAATGCTGATGATTCGACTCAACCAGCAACAAGAAATGACAAGGTTAAAAATGTAGATATTAGAACCCCTGCTGGCGGCATATTATGCTTTCCGCACGGCATGCACCCTTTACATTGTATTCATAGTTCGGTACCGATTACTGACGGGATTAAATATATAATCCGTAGTGATGTTCTGTTTGAGTTATAAGTGTTTTTTTAGATAACGGTTGTAGAGCATTATCTGCAACCGTTTTCATATCGCAAGCTTGGCTATTAGGCTATAACTTCACTCGCTTTGGGGGAGAAATCATCTTAGATGTAGCGCTGTACTTCATTTTTATTATTAAAAATAACTATAACCGCTTTGGGGGCGTTGTTGTCAGTCGAAAGGGTAGATGAGGGTATGTCTCCTGTATGCTTATTATAGTCTTTCAGTCCTGAATTAAACCATACTTAACTAGTTCAGGTCATGTGCCTGCTTCATACGAATAACAAGCTCAAAACACAGTTAATGTTTCCTGCTTTGCTTTCGATGTCGCAGGTACTCCTAAGCTCATAAACGAATACTCAGGGCTTGCTCTAAACTGCTGGCTATATTGCTTTCGAAGAGCTTTTTTTTCTCCTGACATTACTATAAGGAGATCACACATGACTATTAAACAAGATCCTATATTACACATTGAAATTGATTGGGCAACTCAAAAACATGATGTTTGTATTCAATGTCCTGATGGCTCTAAAAAATTTATTGTTATTGACAGCTCACCAGAATCTATTGATGAGTGGGTTACAGATCTTAGGAACAAATATAAATGCCATATTCACGCCGCTGTTGAACTCTGTCGAGGGCCGATTGTTTATGCTCTCCAAAAATATAACTTCATCACTATTTTTCCTGTAAATCCTGCAATGCTTGCTAAGTATCGAGAAACATTTTATCCAAGCGGAGCAAAAGACGACTCTACGGATGCGGAGTTTGCATTAGATCTTATGATCAAATATCCAAATAAAGTTAAGCCTTTAAAATTAGCAAGTGAGCCAATGCGTAAGCTTTCTTTTCTTGTTGAACAAAGGCGCCGACTTGTAGATGATAGACGTCGTTTCAGTAATCGATTAATCAATACGCTAAAACAGTATTATCCTCAATTGCTTACATGGTTTTCTCATCGTGATACAAAGCTATTTATGGATTTCATTATGCGTTGGCCGAGCTTACAAAAGTTGCAAAGATCACATGAAAACACCATTAGAAAATTCTTTCATAGTCATGGTGGCAATGCAGTTACATTAGCTGAAAAACGAATTGATTTAATCAAAAAGTCAACCGTTCTCACGAACGATAATGCGGTGCTTGAGTCACATGAATTACTCAGTACCACACTTGCAAGACAGCTCCAAACGGTGATTAGTTCAATTCGAGACTTCGGTATTGAAATCGAGAAGATCTATAAAGAAATGCCTGATGCGGAACTGTTCAACTCTTTGCCAGGAACTGGAGCTTGTTTAGCACCAAAGTTACTTGTTGTTATGGGGGAAAATCGAGACAAATTCAATACAGCTTCAGAGGTTCAAATGTACGCTAGAATAGCGCCAGTGACAGAAAGAAGCGGCAAAAAATGTTGGGTACATTGGCGTTGGCAATGCTCAAAGTTCTTACGACAATCCTTCATCGAATGGTCTGAAAAATCAGTACCAAGATCGTTCTGGGCAGGCCTGTATTATAACCAACAGCGTGCCAAAGGAAGCTCTCATCAAGCCGCTGTGAAGAGTTTAGCATTTAAATGGAACGCATATTGTTTAGTTGTTGGAAGTCACTAAAGGTGTATTCTGAAGCTAAGTATTTACAAGCGTTGCATGATAGAAAGTCGCCACTGATTACAAATATTTAGTTGACTGAAAGCCTCATGGCGTGAGGCGGCTTGCGGGGATCATCTTAGAATACTAACTTTTGCCACTTCAAATATATTTAGAAACTAGATGCAATCTACATTTCGGATGCAATTTTTTATAGATTGTAGAGTAAAGCTTGTTGCTATAGCTGAACGTGTGATCATTTCTGATTTTGCGATACTCCTCTATTACGCAAACATCATCAAGATTGATATATTCAGGTACATTAGTAAATTCAGAGCCACTATTCTTAGCATTCACTTCGATTTTTTGTTGCCCCGGTTAAGGAATATATACGTCTTGAAAGTGACAATGGGCGCTTGCCATATCCTTGATGTTATTGAACCTTAACTCAAGAACGAGAAGCGATGCCTAGACTTTAATCCCTTTAACCAGTTATTTTACTACGCTTAGTCATTTATTTGGGAAATAGTAGATTGATAGTAAAACTATTACCCAAAGTATCAAAGCTAGATCTCTAATTTTCAGCCATAGCTAATTGCCATTCTTCGCTGTTAGCTCCGATAACGCATTCGTTATTTACTCGCATAGATAGACGTTTTAAACAACGTTTGGTTACATCAGAAAAGTTCTTTTCCGGTATCAATTTAATAGACTCAACTAAGGATTTCCAGTGCAGAGATTTATGTTCACTTAAAGTGTAATAGACCCACTTCCCTTGCTTTCTAGGGGTAAGCAAACTTGCTTTATATAACATTTTCAAGTTCCTTGAAACGTTATACTGAGTATCACCCGTAACATCCATCGCTTCCGCAACGCTAATTCGCTTGTCTATATGTACTAAAAGCCAAAACAATCGTAATCGATTAGGTTCCGATAATGCCTTTAGCGCATCTATATACTTTTCTTCCATCGTAATCCTTAACTGTAAGCTGTTATTAGCCAATAATAATATAATCTCGGCGAATAATATATTTGAATTGAATATTATCAGTTAATTATCCGTCCGAGTTTTAAAGTGAAAAAAAGTAAGAACTTTAGTATGTAAGGCCTATATTTCCATAGATAAATTGGTTAAGTAACTGATTAAATTTTTTATTATTAATGTTACCTTGCAGTGAAAATTGAGCTTTATTGATTAACTCCTCATCAAACTTTTCTTTTATATTTTTTAAAAAAGCCGTAAAAAATGGCATGGTAAATTCAGGATGTCCTTGCACTGTTAAAACTTGAGTTTTATAGGCAGTTAGATAATTCCAGCAGTAACAAGAACCTGCAATTACATCAAATCCATCAGCAACCTCTATCACTTGATCTTGATGCATAGTGTAGTGGCATAGTTCACTTTGTGACAAAAAGTTAAAGTATATGAAATACAGATTTCTAGAAAAATAGTAGAGGTAAACTTTATCACTGCAAATAAGGTTTACCTAAAAGACAAAGCAACTATATTTTAAAATTGCTTTTTAAGAGGATTTATCAATAAGAAAATAGAGTTATTTTACTTTTATTTTTGTGTATTAACCTCTTGCTCCCACATATTAATCGCGATAGATTCATTTGGCATTTGAATCTTTGATAGTGCAACGTTATCCAGTTTTTCATCTTTAGCTATTAACCCATTAAGGTTCAAAATATAAGCGGTTAAAGCGTAAACTTGTTCATCTGTTAAAGATTTAGGAGCATAATGAGGCATAGCCCGTCGGATATAATCAAAAATTGTTGTAGCATGAGGCCAAGCACCAACAGACATTGTCATTAACACATTTTTACTGTTATTTTGATACCCCTGCTTCCCTACTAGACGGGGACCAATTCCATTATTACCAGACTCACCATGACACGCCATGCACTGAGCATTATAAATTGCTTTTCCTTGAAGAGCAGTGCCTTCTCCTTCAGGCAAATTCCTGCCATCTGGGTATATCGTATACTGCCATTTTGATAGCTCTTTTTCGGAGATAGGCTGGCCACCATCGGTAACAATTTTAATGTTCTCAACTGCGAAGCTTTTCAGCATAAAAGTCATTGTTATCATTAGAAAAATACATATTCTAAACATAAGTATTACTCACTTTACCGTTTTTGGAAATTTCCCAAGCATTTATGGCATTGAAATGATTAATTGTGAAATCGGAAAACTTCGATTTCCATTCAGAACGCGTGGGCTGTCTATTGCCAAACTCATCAGTAGCTCTACTCATCAGAATAGATTTTTCGCCACGCCACTGCCAAGGTATACGAAAACGAGTGAAGGACTTGTCCATAGTAAAACCCTCAAGCTCTGCTACTTGCCAATTTTTTCCTCCGTCAACGGAAATTTCGACCATTTTAATTTTTCCTCGACCAGACCATGCTAATCCAGAAATTTCATACAGGCCTTTATTTGGCAATTGTTGCTGACCTGATGGCTTTGTAATAATGGATTTTACTTCCATATGAAAAGTAAATTGATGAAGTTTATTATCTCGAGTGTACTCAGCGTATAAAGATTGTTCATCCTTACTTTGAGAAGGTATATCAGAGATCTCCATTCTATGGATCCATTTAACGTTCATATTCCCCTCATAGCCAGGTAAAAAAAGACGCATCGGATAACCTTGATCAGGTCGAACTCTCTCGCCATTTTGATAAAGCGCAATAATCGCATCATCATACAATTTTTGTAGTGGTACATTCCTGACATGGCTTCCGCCATCAGCCCCTTCGCACATAACCCACTTTCCATTTGGCTTTACTCCAACCTCATCAAGTAGGTACTTTAGAGGAACTCCGGTCCACTCAGAACAGGAAACCTGCCCGTGAATTGATGTACAAGATCCATCAACTGGACTATCAGCAACCGCGTTTGCTGCCGAATTTCCGGCACACTCAAGAAATTGTATTTTACTTACCATAGGGTAGTTTAAGAGTGTATTCACGCTCCATTTAAGTGCCTTATCTACATGACCATGAACCAGTAACTCATGCTTCTCTGAACTTATTTCAGGAATGCCATTATGATGGATACTGAAATGTAAACCACTCGGTGTTATCACCCCATTTAGCTTGTCTAAAGGTGTTAACCCGCCAGTAAAAATGGCAGATTGATAAAAATTTTCCATCTTGCGCTTTACATCGACTTCATATTTTGAGGGCACCCCATACTCTGCACTTTGAGTACCAGGTGTTTGCATATGCTGCGGTATATCTAAAGATAGCGTTTCAGCTTTAGACTTAAATGATAATGCAGAAGTCACAGCAACAGATGCTAGAGTCGCACCGCCAAATAAGAATTTTCTTCGATTAATATCATAATTTTCATTTAACTTAGTTTTTTTGATATCCATTACTCTCTCTCTCTGGGATTTTAACAACTCAAAATAAAAAGGTAATTATCCCTCGCTGTAAATGGTTGAATTTAAACGTACCCTATAAAAAGCTTTTTTGAACTGCAACTTAAGAGCAGACAATTATTAATTAGCAGTCAAAATTAGACAGAGCATATATAAAAAAGTCATTTGGGTCGTAAAGTTTTCTAACACGCTGTAAGCCAACTTACAGCGGTAAAACTATCGCTTATTTTTTGAGTTGTTAGTTCCTAACTACATAGTGTGGGGAGCATGACACAGCTTTTTCTATATTTAGGGGTTAAGATGAATTATTGTAAACATGCAAATATCCTAGTACCCTCATAGAAATCATATCGAAGCGATAACCAAATCAAGTCTATAAACACTCCATGCAATTGAAATTAAAAATACTAAACTTGTATATTGATAGTCTGTTTGGAGTAAAATAATTTATTATTTTTCATTTTTTGTCTTCCTCATTGACTCTAATAGACAAATCTTTAAGTATATTTTTGTTACATCACAAAATTTTCATTCAACTAACATTTTGATGAAATCAATTAAGTAAACTCAATGTATACACGAAAGCGCAATTGTGCAAGTGTTTTTGTTGGTGACTTACAAAAAACTATTGATACCCTCCAATTAAATTGTAGAATACATTGATGTACGAATTTTAAACGATTACCTATTAGAAGTTATTATCTTATAAGTAGTAACTTATGATCATTCGCTAGAAAGCGCATTCGAATGTCTACTTTTTCGCTTGAGTTCAATCGGTGGGTGCAATGGTTAAAAAGCCGTTCTTCTAAGTCGTTTTTAGTATTTGACGTATGTCGGCAATGGTGACGCAGGAGCCAGTCACGGTGATGTTCAATTGGGCTTGTTGATGCTATAACAGCTATGACTCCTGTAAGCTCTATTCCTGCCAGTGAAATGTTGTCTCTGTACGATCACTTATGCCACAAAGTGAACGTTAATATTTCAAACGTGAATGACGGCTTTGGTGGCTTTTGCGACTGTCTGATTTGATAAAACTTATCAACCACAACTGTCAATTCAGATTTGAGCTAATGTAAGTGCCTTTAATGTTATCGAGTACTATTTGAAATCAGGCTTTAATAGGCCAAAGCATTTTAAATCGTGAAATTCGTTTTTCCAATAGCCACTAGCGCGACGAACACCTTCTTCTTTAAATCCAAGTTTTAGCAGCACTGACTCTGAAGCGTTATTACCCAGCATAGTATCGCCTTGAATTCTATAAAGTTCGCCAAAGGGTAGTTGATTTGAAAAGGCAGAATTAATCACTTTATGTAGTGCTTCTGTGGCGTAACCTTGCCCCCAAAACTGAGAAGAGAGTTCGTAACCTATACCGGCATTTTTCATTTTACGGTTCCACGAGTTAAAGCCACAAGTACCTATTAACTGATGAGTACTTTTTAAACGAATAGCCCATCTAATGCCAACACCATCATTGAAACGGGTATTGAAAAACTCAATTAATTTTAGCGACTGTTCTTCCGTGTTATAAGCTTCTATGTCGTAGAATTTAACGACTTTTGTATCAGAAAAAATGTTTAATAGTGCTTCACTATCATTACTTGATAGTTGAGTAAGCTTTAATCGTGGAGTTTCTAATGTTGGAAATTTCACTTAAATCCTCGGTGATATATCTAGTATATTTTGGTATAGGCTTAGTTGCTCTAGACTGTAACCTAATTAAAACTAATATCTCATAGATTCAATGCACTATGAATAAGTTTTTGGTAAGCGTCCGGCAAAGAGCATCTAAACAATGTGCCGAGTTCAAGTTAAGTTACTTCAAACAATTATTTGGAGTAACTTATGAAAATAACTCGAAGCCATGAACAATGGCGAGCTATCCTTACTGAACAGCAAGCTAGTGGCTTAACCATCATTGATTATTGCCGTAAACATCAATTAGCAACCTCTAGTTTTTATGTCTTTCGTAAAAAGCTGGGGATCACTACCAGCAGCTTTGTTCGTACCCAAGTCACCCAACAAGTTGAATTGATAACGCAGCAACCACCCATTGAATTGACGTTAGGGAAAGCAACATTAAAGCTTCCTTCAAATACCTGTGCCACTTACTTAGGCCAAGTATTACGAGCATTGGTTTAATGAAAATGTTTAGTGAAGTACCTGAAGTCTTTTTACACCGAGATGTTGTCGATTTTCGTAAATCGATAAATGGCTTGGTTGGTATTGTTGAAGGTGAACTTGAACATGACGCTTATACTGGCGCATTGTTCGTCTTTTTGTAACAAAGCCAGAGACAAGCTTAAAATTCTCTATTGGGATAAAACAGGTTTTGCGTTGTGGTATAAGCGCCTAGAAAAACAGAAATTCAAATGGCCAAGTAAAGTATCAAACCAAGTGTTTGAATTAACGGAGCAGCAATTGGCTTGGTTACTCTCGGGTTATGATGTTGTAGGTCATGATCCATTACACTATGAATCGGTGATTTGAGGGGATCACATTGACTATCAAAAGGTAGTCAATGATCGTGTACGCAAACCCTATATTATTTGACGTACAAAGCAGATAGCCAATGTAAATTTTGCTAAGCTGTGTGCATGAATATAGATGTTAACTCACTGCCCAACGACCCAGAACAACTCAAGAAAATGTTACTTGAGTTGCAAGTTAACACAACCCGAGCATTGGCAGAAAAAGATAAAGAGTTAGCTAAACAAAATGAAATTATTCATGGTCTGATCGAGCGCTATGAAATCGCTAGACGCAAAGCGTTCGGTAAAAGCTCAGAGAAAAATCCTGGCGAAGGTGAAACCTTCAATGAAGCCGAAGAAACCTTGGATGAAGCCGATAAAATGCTCTTAGCCGAGGTTGATGGCAAGCAAGCAGCAACCATTAAAAACACACCGAAACGAAAACCGCTTCCCAAAGACTTACCGCGTCAAGTCGTGACAATCGATTTACCTGTTGATGAGAAAATCTGTAATTGCTGTCAAAATAGCTTACATAAAATCGGGGAGTCACGCAGTGAAAAGCTCGAGTTCGTTCCTGCACATATCAAGGTAATTGAAACTATTCGTCCCAAATATGCCTGTAAGCAGTGTGAGAAAACAGGTATCACCAATCACATTAAAACACCGCCAATGCCCTCAACGCCAATCCCCAAAGGGATTGCCACGGCAAGCTTACTCAGCCAGCTCATCACAGCTAAATACCAATATGGCTTACCGCTCTATCGTCAAGAAAGGCTGTTTAACGACTATGGCATAAGTTTAAGTCGCCAAACGATGTCAGACTGGTTAATACGTTGCAGTGAGTTGTTGATGCCGCTATATGTTGCCTTAAAAAGGCAGTTACTTGCGCAAGCGGTTATCCATGCTGACGAAACCCCATTAAAGGTTATTCGAGAAGAAAAGACGACCAGCTATATGTGGGTGTACTGCTGTGGTGAGGATAAGTTGAGTAACAATAAAACAAAAAACATCGTCTTGTATGATTATCACAACAGCCGAGCAGCGCAATGCCCCATCACGTTTCTTGACGGTTATAGTAATTATTTACAGGTTGATGGTTATGCTGCTTACGGAAAAACAAAGGCGATATTAGCCGGCTGTATGGCGCATGCACGTCGCAAATTCATTGATGCGAAAACCGCGCAAGGTAAAAACAAAACAGGTAAAGCCGATGTGGTATTGAGCTTAATTGGCAAACTCTATGGCATTGAAGCAAATATCAAAACAAAAAATAGCGATGAGAAATATCAAGCAAGACAAGAAAAATCAAAACCGCTGTTTGATATCATCCATCGTTGGGTCATTGAAAATCGAGAAAAAATACCGCCCAAAAGTAAACTAGGCGAAGCCTTAACTTATTGGCATAACCAAGCACATAAACTTGGAACCTACCTCAAAGATGGTCGTATCAATATTGATAATAACCGTGCAGAGCGAGCAGTAAAGCCGTTTGTAATTGGTCGTAAAAATTGGCTGTTTTCAAATACATCGCGTGGTGCTAATGCCAGTGCAATACTCTACAGTTTTGTTGAAACTGCTAAAGCCAATGGCTTGCTGGTCGATAGTTATTTGCAAACCTGTTTAAATGAACTGGCTAAAAAGCCAGAGAGCCTAGAACATCTACTGCCTTGGAACATCAAGCAAGACTAGACGCCTTTCCCCATACGCTTACGTTCTTCTCATCGTATGAGTTCCATATTGGGTTTGATCTAAACCAATCATGGAAACCCAAGCATCAATAATTCTTCCATACTGACGTGTTGATAGGTGTTCTGACGAGTGTATTCGTGATTTAAACAAATAATCGTTTGAGCTTAGATGAGAGTTTGTAATTAAAGCTTGAACTGAATGACGTGTATTTTCGGTAAGCTCAAATTGAACGGGTAATCCTGTCTTTTTTTGAACAATAATAGCTCTCGACTGAATAGTTTTTCCGTGAGCAATATCCCTTATTTTTAGAGCAACTAAATCGCACCCTCTTAATTTACTATCTATAGCAAGGTTAAAAAGCGCAAGGTCTCTTATATTATTCACTAATTCTAGCCTGATTCGGATTGCCCAAATTTGTTGTAGTTTAAGTGGTAATTTTTGCCCAACAATTTTGTTTTTATTCCATGGCTCAGTTGGTTTATAAACGGTTAAAGAAAACATGATAGTTCTCCGTTATTAATGGAGAACTAAGTATGGTCTATTGTGAGCTTCAAGCTCATAGCTGCCGTTAATATTCGGTTGTTGAACGTTAATTATGTAAGCGATAAGAGGATAAAATGAACTCTTCATATAATATCGGTTCGCTTATAGTTAGATTTCTTTAGCAAGTTTTGAGCAATTAATGTTATAGAGCCTGCTATTAACCCCCATAATACAGAACTAATGCCCCATAGCGTCAAGTTAGAGGCTGTTACAAGAAAGGTAATTATTGCCGCCTCAGACATTTTATCTTCAGAAAGTGCTTGTTGAATACTACTATTGATAGTAGTAAATAAAGCTATACCAGCTAATGAATAGATAAGTGCATTTGGCAATGATGAAAAAGCTTCCATCAGATATCCAGCAGAAATTCCCATTAATAGATAAAATCCACCTCCCGAAATCGCTGCCCAATAACGCTTTTCAGGGTTTTTATTCACGTCTTCCGTCATACAAATTGCTGCTGTTATCGCTGCTAGGTTTATTGCGTAGCCACCAAAAGGGGCGGCAAGCATATTAACAAAACCTGTAACACTTAATATCGAAGATACAGGGGCTTTATAATTATGTGCTTTTAATACCGCAATACCTGGCAAATTTTGTGCTGCCATCGTGACAAGAAATAAGGGAATACCAATGCCTAATATTGCTGAAATACTAAATTCAGGCGAAATATAGGTAAATTCACTTAGTCGCCAAGAAAATGCCGTAAACGTCATTAACTTAAGTTGCCACGCAGTTATTACACTAATGAGCAACACTACTAACATAGTGAATTTGGGAATTAACTGTCTACAAACTAAATAGGTCACAAACATGACAATAACCAGTAGTGGTGTCTCATTCATTTGATTAAAAACACCAATGCCAAAATTAATCAAAATTCCTCCCAGCATTGCGGAAGCAAGTTGAAAGGGAAGTTTATTTATTAATTTTTCAAACCAACCAGTAATACCGCACAAGAAAATTAACAGTGCAGAGAACATGAAACCAGCGATAGCTTCGTTGAGATTAAAATTTTGAGTATTGGCAATAAGTAATGCAGCTCCTGGTGTTGACCAAGCAATCAGTATTGGCACACGGTAATAAAAGGATAAGGCAATAGAAGTTATGCCCATTGATAACCCTAAAGTTAATATCCAACTTGATGCAAGACTTGCATCACCGCCTAAATTAATAACTGTTTGATAGATCAAAGCTACGGAGCTGGCAAAACCAATAACAACGGCAACCAACCCTGCTACAGTCGAGCTTATTATACGATTGACTAACATACCTATTTACCTCACAATGACTTCGTCGTGCGCTATAGCGCACAATGTACCACTATGCGTTATAGCGCACAAGGGAAGTCATGAGTATAAATTTCAACAATGCAATAGGTCTCCAACTAAAGTTGGCAAGAACCAATAAAGATTGGAGTCTTGATGTTGCAAGTAAGCACACAGGTGTTTCAAAGGCTATGCTAGGACAAATAGAACGAGGAGAATCAAGCCCTACAGTTGCACGTTTATGGAATATAGCCACTGGCTTTCATTTGCCTTTAAGCTATTTTTTCGTAGCGATTGAGGATAATGATTTATCTCAAAGCATGTTGAATAGTGAATCTGGTATATCTATCTCTACTTTATTTCAATTCGATCTAGAAACAAAAAGTGAAGTTTTTTGCTTAACCTTAGCTCCACTGCATCAGCAAATATCTGCTCCTCATAACGATGGGGTGATAGAGCAGATTTTAGTTATAGAAGGCGAGATTGAATATTTGTTGAATGATCAATGGCACCATTTAAATAAAGGTGGAGTTGTAAAATTCAATGCAAATCAAAAGCACGGTTACCGTAATGTGTCAGAAAGTCAGGCCGTATTTCATAATATTATTTATTATACAAGTGAAAATAAATTCTCAGTATAAGTAAAAGTCATTAATACCAAGTGGTTCTTTTATTGTAGACAATGCTATTGTTTATCTTCTTCCACTTTTAGCATTTTTCAGCAAGGCCAATACAATACGTTAACGACCGCAATGGTGGCTAACTCGTCAGTCGAAGGGGTAATCTGGATAGTGGTTCGATGCCTCCTGCAAGCTCAAACCAGTCATTGATATTTAATCCTTAAACGGCAATTTTGAGTCTATTGAAATCACAAGTAAGTTGTTCTTAGGTTACACTTTTGTACGTTTTATAAAGCACTAAATTCAGGTTAAATTAAATTATCCTAATCATTTAAATACAATGTACCGTTTATTTTAATCTTTTTTAACCATTCCTCCGACATTGCCAATGCATTTTCTATTTCCTCAGGCGTTAGCTGCGGGTATAACTTTTGTTGAAACCATGAATATCTGTTATACATTTCATTATTTTGAGTAAACTCAAGAATTAATTGATTAAATGCATAAGATTTAACATAACCATTTCCACCGATGATTTGCGAGCGATTCATATTGGAAAGTTTTGCTAATGCCTTGATACTTCCATTTTGAGCCGCTTGCTCAATATATCTGACTTTCTGATCAATAAAATTATCACGCTTTCTAATGAAATCACTTCGTTCTAGTTCTTCGTATCCTTGAGACTTCATGAATAACTCAGGAGTGATGCTACCCATGATTTCCTGCGCTACTACGTATCCTCTATTTGATGCTATTTCTAAGTATTTAAAGAACTGATTACGTTGTTGTAGTTTAATGCCAAAGCAATACTTATATCTTTCCGTAATTCTATCAACTGCTATATCTGCATCGCTATATTCGTAAGCTTGTTCTAACTTCTTATCAAGTGCAATGTCATCGGCAGGAGCGTAATAACAATGCCTTAAATTCATAGCAATAATATAGTTTGCTTTACTATCTCCGTTTGCCGCGATAATAATTAGTTCTTCGAGATGATCTTTAAAATTTCCATCTAATTTCCAATCAGGTCTGTGCATGACGACCATTTGATCATTCTGTATTGGTCTTTCTCTAGAAGCATTACCATTTGGTTTCTTTGTAGGAATACCGTCTATTTCTTTAACTACTGATTTTAGTAGTGGAGTATTTTGAGTGTTAAGTTCAGCATTCAAGGAGTCTGAAACTGATTTACTATCTATATAATTGAGAAGGACAGTGGCAAAGCTAGCAATAAAAATTATAGATATAAGGTATAGGTTAATTCTACGTGGCGTCATGGGTCATCGTGTCCTTACAATCGTTCCGCAATTAAATTCTTGGAAAATTTTAATTGGTTTACTTTACAATAAATAAGCTTAAAACAATATAAAGTTACGTACAAAACTGTATGCGTATTGCATTATTTACTCCTTAGTAAAATTAGCACACTCGCGTCATATTGTCGGATTTCCTGCCATTAAGATAAAGTACCAATAACTGCTTTGGTGGCTTCAGAGCCAGTCAAACAATATTGGTGGGTTACTGACCCCTGCAAGCTCATTGAACTAAACCGCTCCCGCGGTAATGGTGCTCTTTTCTAGCTCTGTACCATATTCAAACTTCTGTATTCTTTTCTACTCTTAGCATTGAAGTATTCCGCCTCAATTTACTAGGAGTTTTCAATATGAACATTTCAACACATTTTGACCCCGCCCTTCGTCAACGTATTAACGAAGATATGAGTCTGCGCAAACTTGCCACGAAAACCCAAATATCTTACATTCGAGCCATCAACCGATTATGTGAATATTTGCAACACTCTCCTGAAAATATTACTCATGAAGAGTTACGCGAATTTCAGTTGTTTTTAGTCAATGATGGTAGTTCGGGTACAACCATTAATAGCATGATTTCTGGCTTGAAATTTTTATACCAGACCACTTTAGACAAACCACAAACGGTATCTAAATTAAGCTATATACCTGTGGCACGTAACTTACCTATTGTGCTTGCGTAATATCATGAAGCCGATCGGTCAATACTATTCAAGCCGATCACTTTTTTGTCTGCCAGTAGACCTTAGTAAAATCTAACTTGAGTGATCGCCATCAGTCAAGGAATTTAGTTTTTTTCGCATCGATTCGCCTTTTAATTCCAACTTTATTGCTCCGTGAACAAGCCGATCTAGGATCGCATCAGCATGTGTCGATTCTCCGATCATTTCATACCAATTTTCTATCGGTAATTGGCTGGCAATTAAGGTCGATTTTGTGTCATATCTCGCATCAATTAATTCCAGTAAATCACTGCGTTGTTGAGCTGTTAATGGCTCTAATCCCCAATCATCTAGGATCAGTAAATTGGCAGAGCTAAGCTTGTTGATCAGTTTTCGATAACTACCATCGGCTTGCGCTAAGAACATCTTTTCTAATAGCTCTTTAAGCCTAAAATAATAAACGCTACTCCCTTGTTGGCAGTGGTTTTGACCAAGAGCACAAGCGAGGTAAGTTTTGCCACACCCCGTTGCTCCCGTGATCAAAATGTTTTGGTGAAGGCGTAGCCATTCACCTTGTGCTAATGAACGGATCTGAGTTTTATCTAGTTGTCGTGCTGCGCCATAGTTGAGTTGAGCAAGCGTACCGCCAACTCTGAACTTTGCTTGTCGAGTTAGGCGGTCAATTTTACGCTGATCACGCTGAGTTATTTCATGGTCAAGCAATAAGCTTAGTCGCTCTTCGAAGCTTTGTTCAACGTAGAGATTGGGTTGCTCATATTGCTGCAATAGTGCATCACGTATACCGCTTAGCTTTAAGTTACTTAACTGGTTATTGACTTGTTGATTGATATTTTGCATAAGATTTCCTTTGGTTTGTTAGTTTTGATTAATGGTAATAGTTGTTGCCGCGGATATTTTTATGATCAATATCTTGTAGTAAATCACCTTGAGCTTGTGGCAAGGGTTGCTTATCCAAGCCCTTTTCTAAAATGTTTTTTACTTGTTTTACGCGAGTAACACCTGTGGCTAATGCGCGATGACAGGCTGCTTCAAGACGTTGGTCAGTAAACTTCTTACCTAGGCTTAATAACCCCATACAAGCACGGTAGCTTTGCTCTGGATGCTTTTTAGCTTGCATCAATTGCATAACAAACTGCTCCGTTGAACCACCGAACTTAGCTGCCCAACGTTCGAACCGTTGTGGTGACCATTGCTGCTGCTTTTGATGAGCTATTGGCATATGTAGATCAAGCGTGGTGTGTGCACCTTCTCGGTGTGATCTTGGGTGAACGGCTACTTGAACACCCTGATGGTAAAAGTGTCACCAGTTGACCTGTGGCATGGGCTTCAAGCTTTTGTTTGATCAAGGTATGAGGTACTGAGTAGTAGTGTTTTTCAACTTCGACATGATAATCAATATGCACGCTTACTTGTTTGACTAAGGTGTAACTGTAAGCCTGTGTGGGTAGTGGTTTGAGAGCAGGTTTATCAATGGATTCAAACTGACTGAGCCTTGAACCAGGGTGCTTCTTCATTTTCCGCTGGTTTAAGTCGACAAGCAGTTTTTGTATCTTTAGGTTTAATTGGCGCAAGCTAAAGAAGCTTTCATTGCGAAGCCGTGCCATTATCCAGCGTTCGACAATTTGCACACCCACTTCTGCTTTGGCTTTATCCTTGGGCTTATAAGGTCTAGCAGGCACAATGACCGTATCATAATGTGTCGCCAATTGTTGGTAGGTTGGATTTAAATCAGGCTCATATCGACAAGGTTTAGTTACCGCACTTTTTAAGTTGTCAGGGATTACCAGCTCTGGCACACCACCAAGAAACTCAAAACAGCGAGCATGACTCATCACCCAATCTTCTAGCTTTTGGCTATACGTTGCCTCCGCATACGTATAATTAGATGCGCCCATAACTGCGACAAACACTTGAGCTGTACGGTATTCACCTGTACTAGCATCAACAATATTCATAGTTGGGCCGCAGTAATCAACAAACAGTTTTTCACCTGCTTTATGGTTTTGTCGCATGGACGGTTTTTGACATTTAAGCCATGCCTTGTACTGTCGGCAGAAGTGGGTGTAACTGTAAAATCCTTCCTCGTGTCGCTCTTTGTATTCTTGCCAAAGCAGCAATAGCGTCATGGTTTTGGGTCGCAGCTCCTGCTGAACTAACAACCAGTCAGGAATACTAAAGCCTTTTAGTCGGGGCTTTGTTTTGAAGAATGCTCGTTGCAGAGAATGATCATCCCATTTTTCATCAAGCGGCCAGCAAGTGATACCTAACTCTGCTGATTTACAGGCATATTTAGAAACAATTGAAGGTGAAATAGATAAGCTGTTTGCTATCTTTCGATGACTGAGTTTACAGTCGTATTTTAGTCTTAAAATCTCTTTAAGTTTACGCATTGAAATAGGTGCCGTTGGCATGGTTATTCTCATCATCAAAAATGAAAAGAATAACGGTTAGAAACACCTACTGGATAGACAAAAATGAGTATAAATTGAACGATACCATTCAAGCCGATCACTCAATACCATTTTGACCAAAAAGTGATCTGCATCGATGGTATTGAGTGATCGCGATGGATAGTATTAAGTGATCGGCTTAGATGGTATTAGGTGATCGCGATGCATGAGAATATGCAGTGCTGAATCTTAAAGAAATGAAACGCTTCCTTGCCACTGCCGCACACCCAAAATATCATGCAGCATTCTCCGTAGCCTATGGCTCAGGGCTTCGCGTTAGCGAAGTCGTATCACTGAAAGTTAGTGATGTAGATAGTGAGCGTATGGTACTTCGTGTTGAACAAGGTAAAGGAAGAAAAGATAGATACGCTAAGTTATCTCCCGCCTTGCTTAAGCATTTATGACATTGGTGGTGTTTTGCCAATAAACACGGACAAATGTATCGTGAAGGTTGGTTGTTTCCAGGACTTGATCCCATTAACCATATGTCGGCTCGACAATTAAGTCGAATTTGTGTCAAAACAGCTAAACAAGCAGGTATTAGTAAAAAAGTATCAATGCATACTTTGTGTCATAGCTTTGCCACTCACTTACTTGAAGCCCATGTTGATATTCGCGTAATACTATATTACTTGGGCACGCTAAATTAGGAAATACTGCCTTATATGCTCAAGTCGCTACTAATTTATTGCAAGAAGTCATTAGCCATTAGATGCCTTAGAAAAGAAGGACAAGTCGTGAGTATTTATCATGACTCATCCTCAATTAGAGATAGCCGATATATTTCGTCATCATGGACAGCAATGGCGTGATATAAATCAAGGACATGTAGGCTTAAGCCAATTGAAAGTCATGTCAGCGATTGAAAACTGTCGAACGCAAGTGCTCGGTGGGCATATATTACGTTGTCAAGCATGTGAGCACATTCACATATATTACAATTCCTGCCGTAATCGTCATTGTCCTAAATGCCAAGCAAGCTCAGCAAAAATATGGCTTGAAGCCAGACAAGCACAACTGTTGCCTGTGGATTATTATCACTTGGTGTTCACCTTGCCCAAAGAGGTTGCTAACTTAGCGTATTACAACAAATCAGTGATGTATGGTTTATTGTTGAAAGTTGCAGCAGAAACATTACTGACGATTGGTGCTGATGTAAAACGTCTTGGGGCTAAACTTGGTGTGACATTTGTGCTGCATACATGGGGTTCTACGATGACTCATCACCCGCATGTACATGGTATTGTACCTGGAGGTGGATTATCTGCTGATGGCGAGCATTGGGTACCATGTAAATCAGGGTTCTTTCTTCCTGTTTGCGTACTATCACGATTATTTAGGCGTTTATATTTAGAAAAACTAGCTCAAGCATATCAGCAACATTCGCTGATGTTTTTCGGTAATGATGAACCGCTTGAAGATGAGGAATTGTTTGCTAAATGGCTTACGCCATTACGCAAAAAAGAATGGATTGTCTATGCTAAGCGTCCCTTTGCTGGGCCAAAAGCTGTATTTGCCTACTTGTCACGTTATACGCATAGGGTTGCCATATCTAATAGTCGTTTAGTTAAGAGTGATAGCAATAATGTAACATTTCGCTGTAAGCATTACCGTGCTAAAGCATCCAGATGATATCGTACTATGACACTAAGCAATGATGAGTTTATTCGAAGGTTTTTGCTACACACACTACCTTCAGGTTTTCATCGCATTCGTCACTATGGTTTGATCGCCAATACGGGCTGTAAAAAGAACTTGGTGAAGGCTCGACAATTGCTCAACGTGGTTGAAGTCATTCCTGAAACTAAGGGCTTACTTGAAGCTGCCCCTATTAAGCATGAGCAAGAGCCTGTTTTTGTTTGCCCTGAATGTGGCGGGCCAATGGTGATCAAAGAAATCTTAATCAGTCAGTTGAAGCCTCGCGTACCACCGATGAAACTTGTGAATTAATTGCCGTAACAAGACATTATATATTATCTAATACTTGATAAGGGATCACTCTGCCTAAAGCCCATAAATCGGCAGAAACCAGCTATACTCTAGCTATGATAAAATACGTAAAGGTGATTTATGCTCAATGAAATAGCTTATCAACCTTCGATGATCTCAGAATTATTTCACTTAACAACAAACCACGGTATAACAATCCCCATAGTAAGCATCTAGTTCCCGCGGTTTCCACAATGAAGCTTTGTTCGACACATGCCTGACAAGGATGGTGGGTGATTTTTTGGCTTGAGATTAGCGGCTGGTGACTAACAAACCTAAACAATGCGGTCGTTGACCCTTAATCATTTGAAGTGGGTATTAACACATAAGCTTGTAGTATCTTTTACATTCCAATTAAAATCATTTTCTACTCGATTCAATGAACTAACTTTCGGCAATAAACTTATCTTGGAACATGATTTTTAGCATGAACATCATGATAGTATCTACTGGTATATAAATTATAAACAGACTCTTACATATAAGCAGAGTAATATAATTTGCATAATAATTCGAATGGATAAGTTGACTCATTATGATTAAAAATTTATTTTCTTGCTGCTCAAGCATATTACTTCTAACAGCTTGCGTCTCTGTTAGCGAACCCTCTGTTGTTGCACCTGCAGATTTTGTAGAAAATGCTTTGCTGTATACTTTCAAAGAGCCAACGTGGCGTCTAACAGATGATGTTTATGAGCAGGCGCTTGGTAAGTATCATATTGTAAATGCAAATGTCAGCGGACAATCTACTGAATCTAGTGTTAAAGAGCGAGAAATATACCTAAACTATTTTCTTAACTGGGCTTTTTTAGGTGAAAGTTTACAAAAAGACGTTGAACGTTGGGATACAATGACACAACAACACTATTCTTTTCAGCTAGACGGTCAATATGACGGACAGTATTCATCTTCTTGTGAAGTTTTAATTGGTGGGGCGACTGAGCATGAAAAGAAAAGCAACGTTGAAATGAACATTACATATCAATCAAAGTTACTTTGTAAAATAGTTAATAATGATAAAACTTGGAATTTGCTAATTGAAAAGTTAGCTGATCGTAGCAGAACAGCAAAACTTTGGCAGGCTGATAACACTTACAATATTGAATTTTCGAAACAAGAACTTAATGTTTTTGATAATGATGTTAATTTGCAGCATAAGAAACCTTTATGGCTATTAAATGAACGTGTTTCGGGGGTTTTTATATATGAGTCAAACAAGCTTATAGCAATAAATTCTCTAGTCGGAAAACCAAAGATTTGGCTACTTAATAGGTTGAATGAACAAGAAAGGGCGTTGTTATTATCGATAAATTATGCAATTTCAATGTACGATTGGTTAACAGATGACTTTCAGTAACTACTCATTAATTATTCATAATATCCTGAACATGATTAATATTAAAAAAGGCTCTAATCAATTAGAGCCTTTTGTTATTAATTGCGTTTTTTCTTCACAGGACTTGTCGGTTTTCTGTCATTAAATTGATTGTCAGAAAAACGTGTTAAGCCTTGTTTTGCTTTATCGCCAGGTTTCGCTTTTTTAGCCGTTACTGGCTTTTTACCATAACGCTTTTCTTGACCAGGAGAAGTTTTATTACCCAGCGCGTTATTTTTACCTTTGCCATTATTTTTATAATGCACTTGCGCGGTTTCGTTTCTGCTCTCGTTCGGCACTAAACAACCCGGCTGGCTACCAATAAGCTTTCTCGCTAAGCCCATTTTTTTCAATGCCTCACGAATAATGCCCCAGTTAGCCGGATCATGATAACGCAATATCGCTTTATGCAAACGACGTTGAATTGTTCCTTTTGGTACTGCCACGGTCGCACTGTCTTTCTTAACATTACGCAATGAGTCAATTTCTGTGTGATACAGCGTAGTGGCATTGGCTAATGGTGACGGATAAAAGTTTTGCACTTGATCGAGCTTAAAGTCATTTTCTTTTAACCACAGTGCCAAATTAACCATGTCTAAATCGGTAGTCCCTGGATGCGCGGAGATGAAGTAGGGGATCAAATACTGCTTTTTACCAGCAAGTTTTGAGTAATGATCAAACATTTCTTTAAACTTGTTATAGCTGCCCATACCTGGCTTCATCATTTTATTTAATGGCCCTTCTTCGGTATGTTCAGGGGCAATTTTTAAATAGCCGCCCACATGATGAGTTGCTAATTCTTTAACATATTCAGGGGATTCAATCGCTAAATCATATCTGACGCCTGAAGCAATCAGTATCTTCTTAATACCTGGGATTTTTCGCGCTCTGCGGTATAGGTTAATGGTTGGCGTATGGTCAGTATCTAAATGGCCACAAATAGTTGGCCAAACACATGACGGCTTACGACAAGTTGCTTCCGCTTTTTCACTTTTACAATTCAATTTGTACATGTTGGCAGTAGGTCCGCCAAGATCGGAAATAACGCCGGTAAAACCAGGTACTTTTAATTTGATATCTTCAATCTCAGCGATAATTGAATCTTCACTACGACTTTGAATGATACGTCCTTCATGCTCAGTAATAGAGCAGAACGTACAACCACCAAAACAACCACGCATAATATTGATAGAGGTTTTGATCATGTCATAGGCAGGAATTTTAGCATTGCCATAACTTGGATGCGGCACACGTTGATACGGTAAACCAAATACACCGTCCATTTCTGCTTCAGATAGCGGCGTTGCTGGCGGATTTAACCAAATTAAGCGGCTGCCATGCTTTTGCACTAATGGCTTTGCTGATGTCGGATTTACTTCTTGATGAAAAATACGCGAAGCATGAGCATAAAGGGTTTTGTTGTCTCTAACTTGCTCAAATGTTGGCAAGTTAATATAAGTAGTTTCCCATGGCTTTTTCTTATCTGACCATGATTTATTTTTGTGCGCTGTCGCACGAAACTCACTTAATTGAATAGGTTGCGCAGTTTTCGTAATATCTTTCTCAGCGGCATTTTTTATCATGGTATCAGCAGCATTCACGGCTGCATCGGCAGATGTTGTGGCGCAATCAGGCGAGGTCATATCTTGATATGGGCTGTAAATAGGGTCAATTTTGCCCGGTTTATCAATACTGCGAGAGTCTATGCCTTTCCAGCCGGGTAATACTTGATTGGCTAAAAATGCGCTACCACGTACATCGGTAATGTTTTTAACCTCGTCGCCATTGGCGATACGATGGGCAATTTCAATTAATGGACGCTCGGCATTACCGTAAATTAATAGATCCGCTTTTGAGTCAAATAATACAGATTGACGCACTTTATCAGACCAATAATCATAATGAGCAACTCGGCGCAAACTTGCTTCGATACCACCAATAATAATAGGTACGCCTTTGTAGGCTTCTTTACATTTTTGGGTATAAGCGGTAACAGCACGATCGGGACGTTTGCCACCTTCATCATTAGGTGTGTAGGCATCATCATGGCGCATACGGCGTTCAGCGGTGTAGCGATTGATCATCGAGTCCATGTTGCCAGCAGTGACACCAAAAAATAAATTGGGTTTACCTAACTGCATGAAAGCGTCTTTCGTTTTCCAATCAGGTTGAGCAATTATGCCGACGCGAAAGCCTTGTGACTCAAGCATACGGCCAATAACCGCCATGCCAAAGCTTGGATGATCAACATAGGCATCGCCAGTAACTAGAATAATATCGCAACTATCCCAGCCTAGTACGTCCATTTCTTGACGAGACATCGGTAAAAATGGCGCCGTTCCATAGCACTCCGCCCAATACTTTGGGTAATCGAATAGTTTTGGAGTTACTTTTTGTGTTGACGCTAAATTCATACAATACCTAAAATTAATTTCTGCAATAGTGACACTTTTGAAACTGTGCACTTGTAAAGTCATAACGAACTATTTATCAAGCAGTAAATACTTCAGTGATAAATGTCACATCGATTCGGCGCGCGATTATAGCAGAATTAAAAGCTAAGCCCAAACATGCTTGATGCTATTTAAAAAATATAACTGCTGCTAGCGATACATGCGTCATGATATTCATCGTATAAAATTCGTTATTGGTCGCGTTAAATAACACGGGCATTGAAAACTTATCAATAGCTTAGTATAACTAGGCTTAAGTATCGTGCTTAATCGCATGATTATTAACATCGAATGGATCAGCTGTCGCTAAGTACTAACACATTAGTTTGCTTGCTCTAAACGCTGTTAACAATATTTATGTCATTTAGACAATTATATAAAGCCACTCATATAAGTAAAATAAGTTAATAAATTATGAAATTACAATTAATTGCCGCCGCTATTAGTTTTTCTTTAGTTGCCTGTGTATCAACAGAACAAAAGCAAGTTGCATTAGAAAGTGATGCCCATGCTGCCAATGAAGTTGCGACTACACAAGCCATCGGACAAACAAACTCTACAACCATAACCTTAGAAAAAATCATGTCTGATCCTGACTGGTTTGGACGCTCTCCAGAGTCATGGTATTGGGGTGATGACAGCGCCACTATTTTTTATCAGCAAAAACGTCAAGGTAATCCATTACGAGATTTAGTGCAAAAAAACATCAGCAGACAAGGTAATGGTGAGTTAGTGAAACTGGCACAAATGCATGTTGTTGCCGATCGGGATGCCATATTAAATAGTGCTGGTACGCATGAAGTTTATACTTTTGAAGGTAATGTCTTTGTTAAAGAGCTTGCTAGCCAAAAAGTGCAACAGCTAACGTACACATCAGCCGTTGAGTCATCAGCGATGTTTCTAACTAATGGCAATATTGCTTATCGTGTTGATAATGTTTTTTATGCACATGATATGAGTAGCCAAAAAATTATTGAGTTGGCGAACTTAAAAATGACTGACGGCGAAAAGTCGAGAGCAGAAAGCTCAAGCTATATTGCAACTGAGCAGCATGAGTTGATTGAATATATCGCCTTACAGAAGCGTAATAAAGACTTGCGTGCCGAGCAAAAACGTCAATTACGGGTAAATAATAGCACCGTTACTCAAACCAATTTTTATCTAGGTAAAGACAACCGTGTTGTACATGCCAGCTTGTCACCTACCGGTGATAAATTAGTGGTGAGTGTAGCGCCTGAAAAATCGGCGCGTAATGACAGCGACATTATGCCAAATTATATTGCTGGCGATGGTCAAATAAAAGCACAAAAGGCACGTCCTCGCGTTGCGGATAACCGTCAATATGCTGAGCAACTTTATATTTTAGATTTAAGCCAAGGTACAAAAGCTTTATTAAGTTATGACAGCCTACCTGGTTTTGACGACGATGTACTGGCTAGTGTGCGCAAAGAAAACTATGCGCGTGAAGGCAAAGAATATAAATCAAAAAAATCAGCGCGTAATATCCATGTTATACAAGCTCGGGAGCCGATCCAATGGCAAGACAATGGCGATCAAGTCGCTATTATGCTCGAAGCATGGGATAACAAAGACCGTTGGATAGCTAGCGTTGATTTTGACCAGAAAGCGCTCGTATCACAACATCGTTTACATGACGATGCATGGATAAACTACACTTTCAATGAGTTAGGTTGGTTAGATAATGCAGATAGCTTATATTATCTTTCAGAAGAAAGTGGTTACGCACATTTATATGTAAAACCATTAACGGGCAAAGCTAAAGCGTTAACATCAGGTAACTTTGAGGTTAATGATCTAACGGTATCTGCCGATGAAAAAAGTATTTACTTCAAAGCCAATAAAAAGCATCCGGGCATTTACGAAATTTATAAAGTTGATGTCGATTCAGCTCAGGTCACTGCGTTAACTAATTTAGGTGGTATGAATGATTATGCCTTGAGCCCTGATGAGTCAAAGTTACTCATTCAACATTCTGAAATTACCATGCCACCAGAGTTATATGTGAAAGACATTACTAACAATGTAGAGGCCATTCAATTAACGCATACAGTTTCAGAAGCGTTTTTAGCGATGCCTTGGTCAGCACCTAATGTAGTTGCCATCGCATCGTCACATCAAGAGCAGCCAATTTATTCAAAAGTATATTTGCCAAAAGGTTATGACCAAAATACGAATAAAAATAAAGCCGTGATGTTTAGCCACGGTGCTGGTTACTTGCAAAACTCACATCTGGGTTGGTCAGGTTACTTTCGTGAATACATGTTCCACAGCATGTTAGTACAACAAGGCTATGTGGTTATTGATATGGATTACCGTGCATCGAAAGGCTATGGACGTGATTGGCGCACAGCCATTTATCGTCATATGGGTAAACCAGAAGTACAAGATATGCGTGATGGCGTAAATTGGTTAGTTGAAAATGCCAATGTTGATGCCAAGCGTGTGGGTACTTATGGTGGCTCTTACGGTGGCTTTTTAACGTTAATGTCGATGTTTACCGCACCTGATTTATTTCAATCAGGTTCGGCATTACGCTTAGTATCTGATTGGGCTTATTATAATCATGGTTATACTGCTAATATTTTGAATATGCCGGGTGATGACCCTATTGCTTATGAGCGCAGTTCACCAATTTACTTTGCTGAAGGCTTAGAGAAACCGTTGTTAATTAATGCACCTATGGTTGACGATAATGTCTTCTTCCAAGATACCGTGCGTTTGGTTCAGCGCTTAATTGAATTGGAAAAACAAGACTTTGAAACAGCTATTTACCCAGTAGAGCCGCATGGTTTTGTGCAACCAAGCTCTTGGTTAAATGAATACCGGAGAATTTATAAGTTATTTGAAAATACCCTATAAAACTAGTGATTTAGCCCCTAGTCGTATTTAATAGACTTGGTATAAATGTCAAAGGCCTCATGGTGAGTAACTACAGAGGCCTTTTTTATGAATGATTATTCAATACTGATCATTTTGCTTTTCCATTGGTTCCATATTGCTTCGTAAGTACCGTCTTTATAAAGGCTATGCAATTTTGTGGCTAAGTGTTTAATGATTTTATCATCTGTTTGTCGACTGCAGGCGAAGAAGAAATCTAGCGGTAAGCCCTTAATCTCATGTATTTTTTGTAATTTATCTACACTTACACCGGCTAATTCTGCTCGAAAATTAACAGTGGTATCGTCGGCAACAATTAAGTCAATTTCAGGTCGAGTAATAAGGATATTAATTAAAGATTTTGCATCATCTAACACATACAGATGTTTACCTTCAATAAAACCACGCTCAACTAAGCCGGTATGAGCAATATCGTTACGGTTAACAGCTATGGTATATTTTTTTGCATCTTCGAGGTTATTAACCACTATTTTTTGGTCTTTTAGCCCCCACATCGCAGTATTGTTAACTTTTGATATTGGACCTACCCATTTAAATAGTGCTTCTCTTGACTTCAATCGTGCGATTGAAAATATACAGTGATTAGCTTTAATTTGGGCTAATTTATAGGAACGAACCCACGGATAGCTTTTTAATGAATAGGTGTAATTGCTACGAGCCATGGTTTCTTTAATGATGTCTACCGCAAAACCCGATGATTTTTTGTTTTTATTTTCAATTTGATATGGTGGTAGATGTTCTGTAACTAAATGTATGACTGGGACATTGTTAGTGTCAGCTGAAGTCGTGCCAGTGAATATTATCATCGCAAGAGATAATAGTTTTTTAAGTTGATATGTTACGTTACTCTGATGTTGCGTGGTGATGGCGAGAGTTTTTTTATCTTGTTGCAATTTGATTTCCTTATTTAAAGCTAATTCCATTTATGGCTAGTAATACCCATTTTACTAAGTTTCTTCTGACTCAGTGAAATTTAAAAAGTTTAGCGGCACAGGTTCACCGTTCCAGGCTGAACCTAAGTACATCCATGTAGGCAAGGTATTGGTTGAAGATAATGGTTATTCTCGGCAACTGCTCCTGCGTTGCTCTAATGACTCACATCCCTGTGAGAACCTTATCAAAATCAACAACACGGCCTGTAAGACTTTAAAATCACCCTTGGGAAGCTTACCAGCGTTTCGATAATTTCCTTTATATAGAATACTATATTGACAAAATGATTGTTGTTCTCAAAACGCTGATAAGCGCTGAGTGGGAACAAACTTAATAGACTTGGTATAATATACTTTTACAGTTTGTTAATTTTTTAGAGGCTGTTGATCTTGCACTTTATCACCGCTCTGTTGCACTTGAAAAAGTTGGCAATCGAGGCAGTTCATATTATGTTTGCTTGCCCCAAATGCATATTAAGCACAGCTTACCGCGTCCCGCTCACGCTAAGTACCTATGTCCTGTAGCCAATAAAGATTGACGCTTGTTCAAGGCAACTCAAGGAAGTATGGTTGATTTTCAACCTAACATCGCACACTTTTCGCCTTGTTATCTCAAAAGTTAGCTAATAGCAGAGACTAAAATGAACATCAACAGCCCCTAGTACACTAAATAATCATATACAACTGACGTGATAATGCCAAATATTAGCAATATAATGATATTAAATGTACTTTAAACGAATACAATGCAACAGCATCTGTTTTCTTGATGAAAAGGGCTCATGATGAATTTATACAAGTTACTGGCTCAAGCTTTTATAAAACTATAACAATTTACGAGGTAAATAATGGATAACATGTATGGCATGCTCAGCTATTTAGAAAAACTTTCCGCACTATTTATATTGTTGTTAGGGGTAGGTTTTTTGGCGATAATTTATATGTATATCGTTGATAAAACACAAAACAAGCATGCAATACGCCGTAATTATCCGGTGATTGGTCGCTTTAGGTATTTATTTGAAAAACAAGGTGAGTTTTTTAGACAATACTTTTTCGCTATGGATCGTGAAGAGTTGCCATTCAATAGAGCTGAGCGGAGTTGGGTTTATCGAGCGGCAAAAGATGTTGAACGTACTGTTGCTTTTGGCTCAACCAGAAACCTAGAGCCGACGGGCACTATCATGTTTATGAACTGTGCCTTTCCAACACTAGAAGAAGATGCTGTGCCTCCGAGCAGCATTACTTATGGCCCTTATTGTCGAGAGCCTTATACCAGCGAGTCATTATTTAATATTTCTGCCATGAGTTTTGGTGCTTTGTCGGCAACGGCGGTAAAAGCTTTGTCAAATGGCGCTGCTAAAGCAGGATGCTGGATGAACACGGGAGAGGGCGGTATTAGTGAATATCATTTAGCCAGCGGTGCAGATCTTGTTTTCCAAATAGGTACGGCTAAATATGGTGTTAGGGATGAGCACGGGCAGTTATGCGATAAAATGTTGGTAACATTAGCGGCTAAGTCACAAATTAAAATGTTTGAAATTAAATTGTCTCAAGGTGCTAAACCCGGCAAAGGGGGGATTTTACCGGGTAAAAAGGTCACCGCAGAAATTGCTAGAATACGAGGTATAATGCCAGGTGTAGATTCAATCAGTCCAAATGCTCACCCTGATATCAAGTCAGTGCAGGATATATTGGTTATGGTGAATCGGGTGCGTGAGGTCACAGGTAAGCCAGTTGGCTTTAAAGCGGTTATTGGAGAATCTCTTTGGTTAAGAGCATTACTTGAAGAGATCAACCTCCAAGGAGCTGAATTTGCACCAGACTTTATTACTATCGACAGCGCTGATGGTGGTACAGGAGCCGCACCACAACCGTTAATGGATTATGTCGGTTTGCCGTTAAAAGAAAGTTTACCGTTGGTGGTTAATTTACTAGCTGAATATGGTTTACGTGATCGCATCCGAGTCATTTGTGCCGGCAAATTAATCACGCCATCGAAAGTTGCTTGGGCGCTTGCTATGGGGGCCGATGCGGTAAACTCAGCAAGGGGGTTTATGTTTGCCTTGGGTTGTATTCAAGCAATGCAGTGTAATAAGGATACTTGTCCTACTGGTATTACTACCCATAACATCAAATTACAACGAGGCTTAGATCCGATAGATAAAGCAGAGCGAGTAGCTAACTATCATAAATATATTCAATATGGTGTTGGACTATTAGCGCATTCATGTGGTGTTAGGCATGCGAGAAAGTTGGATCGTCACCATATTCGTATTATTCAAGATAACGGTTTATCTATTGCTCTTGATAAATTACACCCTTATGATCAAACGGATAATTAAGCCGATTAAACTGTCTCCTTTGCTACTTGTTTATTATTAACATGTAAACTCAAGAATGCTAATAAGCCACCTATAGCACCATATAAATGGGCGTCGGTGGCAACACTTGCGCCAATAAGTAACTCGACATCTGCGCTGGCGCCATGAATTTGCTCATGCGCAATTTTTAAAACAACGCCAATAAATAATAAATAGCCCGTCTTCTCTTTATGTTTTATGTCCATAAGGGCACCCCAAACAAAAAAGCCATGTAGAACACCAGATAAACCGACATACAAGGCAATATCTAATGACATCCAATGAATACCAAGGCTGCAGATAACGGCACTGGTGATAAAAATAATGGCATAGTTTTTATAATGATAATATTGACCATGCAATGCCCATAACA
The DNA here is from genome assembly GCF_024585285.1 of Colwellia sp. M166. Classification (NCBI taxonomy): domain Bacteria; kingdom Pseudomonadati; phylum Pseudomonadota; class Gammaproteobacteria; order Alteromonadales; family Colwelliaceae; genus Colwellia; species Colwellia sp. M166. The sequence continues at coordinate 928,807 of NZ_CP040755.1, read as the reverse complement.
GTACTACCGCTGCCGCATTAAGCATAAAATGATTAGCATTTGAATGAAAAAAATGGCCAGTAATTAAGCGCCAAACCTCACCAGCATCGACTAAGCTGCGATTATAAATGAGTGTATCAGAAATTTGAGCATCAAGGATAAACGCGATAAAAGCGATAACTAAGATGAACAAAGGACCAAGGCTATGAGTTGCCTGTATGGGTAAAGGTTTTAATTGCAGCATGTATTGGTGGGCTTATTCGCTGTTAATATAAATATTTGATGTTACTGAGCACTTTAGCAGTTGAATGCTGCTTTAGAAACCATAGTTTAGAGGGAATTTTCTAGATAACTTAACTTGGGTAATTTAACTTGGGTAATTTAAGTAAAGTCACTTAATAAAGAAGTGATAGTTTTATTAAACGCTAGCTTTAAAAGCAGTTCAATAGCACTGTAGCAACTGAGAAATACCAAATATTGATATTTAGTCGCTTGGCGAGTGATAAACTATTGCTCTTATGTGTATATGATACCAATGCTACTAAGTTCCTTCCCACTCAGTGAAGTTTAAAAGCTTTAGCGGCACAGGTTAACAGTTCCAGACTGAAGCTAAGTACCTACATCCATGCAGGCAAGGCATTGGTTGAAGATAATGGTTATTCTCGACAACTGCTCCTGCGTTGTTCTAATGACTCACATCCCTGTGAGCACCTTATTGACTCAATAACACGGCCTGTAAGCCTTTTAAAATCACCCTTGGGGAGCTTACTAGTGGTTCGATAATCGCCTTACTATAGAATAACTATATTCACAAAATAATCGTTGTTCTCAAAACGCTGGTAAGCGCTGAGTGGGAAGAAACTTAATCGACTTGGTATGAGCAATATTTTTTAGGAGTATACTTGATTGCGGCCTCGTTCTTTTGAGATATAAAGTAAGTTATCTACCCGTTGGAACAAGTCGGTTATTGAATCTCCTTGTTGATACTGTCCGACACCAAAGCTGCAGGTAACTAATATGTCCGATGTTACTTGATGTTGATTGATAATGACACGGAGCTTCTCGCTGGTTATATGGGCTTGTTGTTGAGACTGTTCAGGAAAAATAATAACAAACTCATCGCCTCCCCAACGGGCAAGTAAGTCAACATCTCTAATATTACTGTCCACTAACTGACAAATATTACATAGAATAGCATCACCGACTTTATGACCATATTTATCATTAATTTCTTTGAATTTATCAATATCGAAAATAGCTAAGGTCAGCGGGTGGTGGTAGCGATTAGCACGCATTATTTCTTTATGTAATGCGGTTTCAAAAAGTTTACGGTTAGCAACCTTAGTTAAAGGGTCTATGTTTGAGCTTGACTCTATTTCAATAATTTTTCTTTCCAACTGGGCATTTCTTTCTGTTAATTCATGGGTTTTTTGCTCAATAACTTTTGCCAATGTCAAATTACCATCTTGCAATAGCACATTTTGTTTGTTCAGTTCATGTTGAGTAATAATTTGTTGATGAATGTTATGATGTGCGCCAATCATACGTGCAACACTACCATCTGGGTTCCTGTCGATAATAGTGCCTCGATCCATAATCCATAGGTAACTCCCGTCTGATTTCTTACAGCGGTACTCGACTTCGTAAAGATTAATCTCACCTGATATGTAGCACTCAAACTGATGCATAACCCTTGGGTAATCTTCAGGGTGGATAATATTTTCCCAAGTAAAAACGTCTGCTTTAAAAGCGGCAATATCGTAACCTAACATACGGTACCACCCTGGACTACGGGTAACACTTCCTGTTTTGCCATTCCAGTCCCAGACGCCTTCTACAATGACATCTAAGATATAATTCAGCGTGTTATCTGAATCGGTGACATTATGGTGTTGATAGGTTTTATGCACAACTACTCCTCATTAAACCTTATTTTATTGCCTGATAAACTATTAATTAAGTGGCTATTGATCAAAGTCACTTAATTAACTAATAGTGTTGATTGATAGATTGAATTAGCAACAACGAAGTCCAAGATACAATATAGTAGAGCAGTCATATAACGGCCATTACACAACATTACATAAGGTTACAGGGTAAATGAAATGGGTTAAATATAAGAAAATATTATAAAAGTAATGTGACAAACAGCTTAAATTTGCTGAGAAAATTTCGTAAACTTAACGATTATAAATTCTGTTATTTGAAATCAATGTCTAGAGCCTTATGTCTACAATGCCAACGACCAGAAAAAGCCTGTATTTGTGCTTTTGCTGTTAATGTTGCTAACCACATCGATGTCCTTGTCTTGCAACACCCCAGCGAAGTAAAACAAAGCAAAGGTACGGTGACTTTGTTACAGCAATCATTGTCTAGTTGTGAAGTCATTGTTGGTGAAGACTTTTCGCAATGCCAACTATTAACCGAGCGTTTGGCATATTATGGTGACAAAATAGCATTGCTATATCCGAGTGAGCAGGCATTAGAATTAAGCACGCAATCAGCTGAACTTGTTAAAAACAAACTCAGTGATATAAAATGTCTCATCATACTTGATGGTACATGGAAGAAAGCCTACCGTATATTTATGTTAAATCCTTGTTTACATAAAATAAAACACATTATTTTACCTCAAGGTATTGCCAGCCTTTATCAGATTAGAAAAACTAAAAAAAATAATGCACTCTCATCATTAGAAGCATGTTGTCATGCTTTAATATATCTAGAAAATAAAGCAGAAAACTATCAAGCCTTGCTCGATAGTTTTGTTAAGTTTAATCAATTTCAACAATCATTTAGTAAACGTGTTTAGCGATTAACTCACCGGCCCAAAGGCATTTAATTTTTATGTACATTAGGTCATACTAATGTGGTTTTAGCTTATCTCAAATTTTCTATTAAGGAATATCATGTCAAATCCAGCCATTAAAGGGCTAATATCTTTGCTCCTGCTCTCTAGCAGTGTCTTAATTGCAGCAGAGCCAGCTCAAAAGCGAGAAGATCGCGAACCAGAAGCGGCAACGGGTGTGGTTAAAAAGCAAACCATTGTTACCCAACATGCCATGGTAGCTACAGCAAATCCTTATGCAAGTGATGTAGGATATAAAATCCTCAAACAAGGTGGCAGTGCAATCGATGCAGCAATTGCTGTGCAGTTGGTATTAACCTTAGTTGAACCACAATCATCAGGTATTGGTGGTGGTGCTTTTATGTTGCATTGGGATAAAAAAAATCAGCAATTAACCACATTTGACGGTAGAGAAACTGCACCAGCTGCAGCAACTACGGATATGTTTTTAGATGAAAATGGTAAAGTTATCTCTTGGATAGATGCGGTTGTTGGCGGGCGATCTGTGGGCGTTCCAGGTGTTTTAGCCGGGCTTAAAAAGGCCCATGATAAATATGGCAAGCTGGCATGGGGAATGTTGTTTGCAGATGCCATTAAACTAGCTGAAGATGGTTTTATTGTTTCGCCACGGCTTGAAAAACTTGTCGCGATGGAGTTTAACCCTGGAATTACTAAATTGCCGACGATTAAAGGCTACTTTTTTCCAAATGGTATGCCAATAAAGGCAGGGCAATTGTTAAAAAACAAAAAGCTAGCAGCGGTGTATCGCAGTATCGCTGCTGAGGGGCTTGAGGTTTTTTATCAAGGCTGGATAGCGAAAAAAATTGTCGCTGCAGTGCAAAATTCACCCATTGCACCGGGGCGTTTAACATTAAGCGATATGAAAAGTTATCAAGCTAAAGAACAATCTGCAATTTGTGGTTCTTATCGACAATATCAAGTGTGTGGTATGGCGCCGCCAAGCTCTGGTGGTTTGGCTATTATTCAAATACTTGGTCAACTTGAACGCTTTGATATGGCAAAATTGTCGATGGATGATGCTAAGTTCGCACACTTATTTAGTCAAAGTTCACGCTTAGCGTTCGCAGACCGTAATCGTTATGTTGCCGATAGCAGTTTTGTTAATGTGCCGACAAAAGGGTTGATTGATAAACAGTATATGGCGCAGCGCTCAGCATTAATTAAACTTGATATAGACATGGGAACAGCTGTTGCTGGTCTGCCAACCGGAGCAGTAGCGCAAGCCGATGACAATGCTTTTGAATTGCCGTCAACCAGTCATATTTCTATTGTAGATCAAGAGGGTAATGCAATATCTATGACCACAAGTGTCGAAATGGGCTTTGGCTCTGCACTGATGGTTGAAGGCTTTATTCTCAACAATCAATTAACTGATTTTTCTCTTGATCCGAAAAGAAATGGACAGTGGGTTGCTAATCGATTAGAGCCAGGTAAGCGACCACGTAGCTCTATGGCGCCGATGATGGTATTTAATCAAGACGACTCGCTAAAGCTGGTTGTTGGTTCTCCAGGAGGCAGCCGTATTATTAATTACGTAGCGCAAACCATGATTGCAATTTTAGATTGGCAACTTGATCCACAATCAGCGATTAATCTGCCGCATCTGACTAATCGTAACCTAGTTACCACCTTAGAAAAAGGTACGGAGTTAGTGCAGCTTAAACCTGCATTAGAGGCTAAAGGACACAAAGTAATAGTGCGAGACTTAAATAGTGGCATTCAAGCGATTGAAATATCTGATGGTTATTTAAGAGGTGGTGCTGATCCTCGTCGTGAAGGTAAGGCGATTGGCTATTAACTGCTGAATTATTAATGATTTAAAGCATAAATTGCTAAATGTGCAGCTAAAAAACGGCGTCAATATTGACGCCGTTTTTAGTTATTTAAATAATATCAATGGTACTAATACCAATTCTAATAACTATATTCACAAAATGATCGTTGTTCTCAAAATGCTGGTAAGCGCTGAGTGAGAACAAACTGAATAAACTTGGTATAACTATGACAGTTTAAAAAGGGTCTTTTAAGATCTTATCGATAACCCATTTATTGTCTATTTGAATTAATGATAGTCGTTTAACATCTTTTAAATGATCGTCGTGGTAGTAACCATCGAAAAAAACGGTAATAACCGCTGCATTTTTAAATTGCTCCCTAACTTTTACACCACTATCATCTGGTTTTATCTCAACCTTATCGTACGACATATTGAATAAATGCCTTGCAACCGCTTTTGTTGATTTATAGTGTAAAATAATACGTGATAACCGAGGGCTACATACGGAGGCTGCTTTTTCAATATTTTTTTCATTATACAATGCATTAAAGAATTCAATTGCGACAACTTCGGGGTTGTCGACATCGTTAATTTTGTTTTTGTCTTCTTCACCACAAGCAGTTAGTAACAGCAAGAGGCTTAAGGTGATAAATTTTAAATAATTCATATGCTAATAGTTAAGTATGTGAAGTTAATCTCATGTTACCTCAAAGGTTGTGGGCAATGCTAGAGGTTGGTTATGATTCTCGGTGATTTATGATGCTATTTTTAAATGCTAGTCAAAGTGGGATAACTTGAATGTCGCTGTTTTATATGTTTTTTTTGTTTTTCGATGTTATTGGATGGATGCAAAACATGAAGGGGAACGAAGGATACGTGATTAACAAAAAAGGCATGACCTTTTGAGTAAGTCATGCCTTTTATCATCGAGCTAACATTAGTGCTAACTCAGTATTTACTTTGCGGTGCTAATTATTGTGCAAGTTCTTCATCGGTAAATGAATCAGAAAACAATGCACTTGAAAGGTAGCGTTCAGCAGAGCTAGGGAGAATAACAACAATATTCTTACCAGCATTCTCTGGTCTTTCTGCAATACGCTTAGCGGCAACAACAGCGGCGCCGGATGAAATACCGGCAAGAATACCTTCTTCTTTCATTAAGCGGTGTGCCATAGCCATAGAATCATCATTTGATACTTGTTCAACTGCATCAACAATTGAAAGGTCTAAGTTACCAGGAATAAAGCCGGCGCCAATACCTTGAATTTTATGAGGACCAGGCTTTAATTCTTGACCGGCCATTGCTTGTGTAATAACTGGAGAATCAGTCGGCTCAACCGCTACGGATATGATCTTATGTTTGGCAACACTTTTAAGGTATCGACTTGTACCCGTAATCGTACCACCCGTACCAACACCGGCAACGAAGAAATCAACCTGACCTTTGGTGTCTTTCCAAATTTCAGGTCCAGTGGTTTTTTCGTGAATTTCAGGGTTAGCAGGATTATCAAATTGGCCAAGTAGTACTACGTTTTCTGGATCAGCATCTTTAATTTCTTGTGCTTTAGCGATAGCACCGCCCATGCCTTTAGCACCATCGGTTAATACCAATTTAGCACCTAAGGCGATCAGGAGTTTTCTACGCTCTAAGCTCATCGTGTTTGGCATGGTTAAAGTGATTTCATAACCACGAGCGGCAGCAACAAACGCCAAAGCAATACCGGTATTTCCACTGGTTGGTTCAACAATAGATTTACCCGCAGTAAGTAAACCTTTCTTCTCGGCATCCCAAATCATATTGGCACCGATGCGACACTTAACACTAAAGCTTGGGTTACGTGCTTCTATTTTTGCGTAGATATTGGCCGTATTTTCACCAGTAACAATGCGGTTAAGTTTAACGAGTGGTGTATTACCAATTGCTGTTGAGTTATCTTCGAATATAGTAGACATTTTTTAATCCTGTTTCATCGTATTAAGCGAGTGTGTCATACAGATGTATTAATTATTTACATGGGTTAACCGCTGAGTTTTTCAGTTTAATAGCTTACTGACTTATCATTTTATAGCAGAGACTACAATGAAAGAACAGCAAAGCTAAGTTAACACTTTGCCATTAGATTAACGCTTTATGGCAGAAAAAGAAGTGATATTTTGATCTCTTATATGCGAAAAAGGAATAGATATCGAATTAATGGTATTTAAATCAAATGTTTTTGTTGGTAAATGCTCAATTGAAAACTATTTCTGGGCACCATTAAAAGGTTTGAAGTGTAAGCAGATGATTGATATTGTTAAATTTATCACAATTTCGTGATAGCTAAAGATTCGTGATAAAGGAACGACAGTGACCGATAATGTAAATGCTGGCTTTAAGAAAATAAGTGCAACAGCGAGTAATGAAAATTGCTCTACAGCGGCAGAAAGTAGCGCGCAAGTGTTATCTGCTGAAGAAACTCGTGAAACATTAACGCCATTTGCTTTTAAAATTGATCAGTCATTATTTGGTATTGCTCTTGCTGTGCCTTGGCGTCGTGGGGCTGCACTGTTAATTGATCTATGTTTAGTGGCTATATTAAGCGGTGCCCCGGGTGAATTGCTGGCTGTATTAGTTGCTATTACATTATTTAAACTTGGCAGTAAGCAGCGTGCAGCCAAGTTTGGCAAAAAGCCGGGATTGAGAAAAACACTGCTTCGTCTCACGGGTGCTTTTATTGTCTTCGTTGTATTAATTGATACATTACCTAACATCTTCTCCCAAATGAATGACTTTAATAACCAAGTTGAGCGCGCTGGACAGCAACCAGACACAGTTTTAAGCCCGTCAAATAAAATAAAAAATAATCGTGATGAGCAAGGGTTTATCAAAGGTACTTTATCGGTTGCGGCAACTGTTGCTATCGCGCAGAGTGAATGTGATGAATATGCATGTTGGCAACAATTAACGGCTGATTTACTACTAGCTTATGTTGGACAATCACCAACAGCACAGCAAGCAGAGCAGTTTATCGCATTATTGATTGCTAATGTTACAGAGCAAGACAGCTTAAGTCGCTTGCATCTTGAGCAATTAAGCACAGAGCTTAGACAATTGTATATAACCACCGGTGCCCAGCAAAAAAATCAAACGACTACTGATGCCTCTGATCTTGTCCGTGAGATTAACGACAACAGTACTATAAATCAAAATACAGTCGATAAAATAGCTGAATTAAGTACTTTAGACACTGATATTGAGCACGAAAAGAGCAAAGGTAACTCAAGTAACGAGGTTGTTTATAAAGGTTTTGCTTGGCTACAAGGTTTGATTGAAGATCTCGGCATAGGTTTTGGTTGGGCTGCTTTCTATTTTACAATGTTTACGGCGATTTGGCATGGCCAAACACCGGGTAAAAAGTTATTCCATATTCGTGTCATTCAATTAGATGGCACGCCTTTATCTATCTGGGACAGTTTTGGACGTTATGGTGGCTATGGCGCGGGTATTGCCACAGGTTTACTCGGCTTTGCACAAATTTATTGGGATCCTAACCGACAAGCCATCCATGATAAAATATCCGCTACTATTGTGGTAAATGATAATGATACCAGATGAGATAATGGCCTAATAAAACATGCTAATACCACTAGCAATCCATAGTTGTTGATTACTATTGATGAGCTCGAAAGTTACTCCGTTATATATCAGTGTCATAGTGGCTTTGATTATGGCAACCAAGCATAACTGATTTTACTGTAGATAGTACGTTGGCCACGCTCTAAACTTTTTAATCGATCATCTTGATAACTATTGTCAGAGTAACCTAAGTAGAATACTGTTTGCGGGTTAATTTTATAAGCATAAATAAGTTGAGTAGATAGCGTATTATCTTTTGCTGTATAGGCTGTGGAGTTATTGTCAAGATTGAAATCAATATCAGTGTAGACAACATTAAATTTCAAATAGCTATTAATATTAAATTGATATGAAACACGTAATTCTGTTAGGTTTTCTGTAAAAACGTTTGCATTATCAGCATCTAAATCACTATAGGTATGGGAGAATTCAAATTCTAAATGTTTATTAACGTTATAACTGATATAGGCATATAGGGCGACATAATCGCCTAGACGATTATTACCGTAATCTATTTTATCACCTAAGGTTAACTCAAGTTCAGTCAATAATTGCGCTGTTGGTTGCATTGAACCGTAAATAACAGCTTGGTTTTCTTGAAAACGTTTAGTGTTACCGTCAATGCTATTATCAATAGGTAAGCGAGAGTCTAGCTCATGAGCACGTAAACCCACTTTATCCGCAGCTACAACCATAATATCAAATATTGAAAGCATAGGGCCGTCAATAGTGAAGCTACTTGAAACAGAACGCTCTAATAATTCATTGTTTTCATTATGTAAAATTTGCCATTGCCCAGCAAACTTCATTTCTTGCCAAGCACTGTCAGGCTCACCATAGAGCAAACGGTTTACTAAGACTTTACTCTTTTTATAGTCAGCACGTGGCATATAACCTAAATCAGCTCGGAATTTTTCACCAATTTCTTGATGTTCTGCATCTAGCTGCCAATATTCCGAATCATGTTCATATTGAAGTTTAAAGGCTTGATCCGTAAATTTTTCTTCAGTTCCGCTAAGTGTCATGATTGCAGCGTCTTGAGTATCAGCAAACAGTACTTGTGCTTGAAAAGTGTTTGAATCATCAAAACGATATTTAGAATCAATACCGGAAACAAAATTGTGATATTTATCAGTTTGTCGCACCGTACCAATAGCACCTACAGATAAATTGTCATTAATATCATAGCGGTATTTAACAGCACCCGATTCACTTGCTTCATTTAATGAAATTAACCCAGAGCCGGTATTGCCCGGTAGTATAATATTGGTTTGGGTGTCATTCGTCATGAAATGCACCGTAACTATGATCACCACGTGTACCGGTTAGCTTAGCGCCATATTCAGGATCGGCAATATTACGGGTATAAACTAAGTCAAAGTTACTGGAAAAGTATTCAGAATTTTCGACAAAAAATTGCCGTTTTTCATCATAGAATAAAGAAAAGGTTTTATTAACGCTCAGTTGCCCCGCATCAGATTCAACGTTCGAAAAATCAGGGTTGATGGTAACATTTAACAGTGTATTGGCATTAATACTCCAACGTAAATCTAAGCCGGCATCAAAGTCGTTTTCACTGTCCCAATCGGTTACTTTATTTTGTCCGTCATTATCAGCATAAAATGCTCTGTTTTCATTTTTATTCGCCACCAGTGTAGGGGTCAACATTAAGTTTTTACTGGCTTTAGCATTTTTAAAACCGGTTATTTCCGGGATTTGACACAACCAACAGGCATCATCACGATCAAGTTCGATATGCGAGATACGAAGGCGAGAATCGCGAGGATACAAACGAATGAGTTCCATCGCCCACGTTTTCACATCGTCATTATCGGCAAAATTCAAAATATGATATGGGATAGCAATCTCAACTTGGTAACCCGTATCTGTTATTTTTCCTACAGATTCCCATATACCGTCCCATGCTGAATCGGTGTCGCCGGTCATTTCATTCGCAATACTGTCGTGCTGTATACCGTAAGGATTGACGAAAAACTCATAATTTAAGCGACGATTGTTGTAAGTATCTAACTTAAAACCCACTAAGTCATCACCCCAACGAGTGTCTCTATCACCTAAAAAGCCTTGAATCAATTCAGGGTTGGGATCTTGTGCAATGAAAGCAACGTAGAGGAATTTACCATTTTCAACGACTTTTGCTATTGTTGAAACTGGGCTAGGTTTATTGTTCCATGGGCTATTAACAATATTGAGTGGTACATCAAGTGCTTGTTGCCATATTGCATCGTTTAACTCGCCATCAACTTTAAGGTCAAACTCGACATGCGGGATATTTAATTGGGCTAGTTTTATAGGATTATCTTGGGCAATACAGGGTTGTATAAACAGCATAAGTGCGGTGGCAACTGCAGGTAGGCCACGATTACTAAACTTCAAATTTACCACTCCAATGTTATTATTTTATTCCGTTTTCAACGTAACTTATTCTACGATAAGGATAATTATGTTGTATAAATTGTTACAAATTTGCTAATAAATGGCAACATATTGTTAATTTAGTAACAAAAAACCATCAGCCGCGGGGTTTTTATAATAGCAATATGCACTAACTACCGTGCTGTTAACAGCCGTTTTATGTCATTATTACTAAAAATCACCATTAATCACTCGAATGTTAAAATTTTCTAGAGCATAATAACTTTATCGTTGTTAATCATGATAAGACTTTATAAATACTATGCCATTTTCTGTACTTGATGTGATCGCGTTAAGCTGCTTTATTGTTTGTTGGCTTGGTTATACCGAGTTTGCGCGCAAAAAAGCGAAAACAACTAACTGTGTTGCCAGATGCTTGCATCAACACCGGATTCATTGGATGTATGAAGTTATTAGTCGTGATGTTCGGGTCGGTGAGGCCGCTTTATTGGCTAATTTAGAACGAAACATTACCTTTTTCGCCTCTTCAACCTTATTGATTTTAGCCGGTGTTTTAACCTTATTTGCTCAGGTTGAGCGTCTTGAGTCAGTCATTGCCTCAATCCCTTTTACAGAGTTTCCAAATCATGCCTTAATCCAAGTTAAATTAAGTTTACTGACGCTTATTTTTGTCATGGCGTTTTTTCAATTTACTTGGTCAATGCGACAATATGGTTTTGTTAATGTCATGATTGGTGCTTGCCCGTTTGATCGTACTGGACGTAATAAAAACCTGCTGAAGTATGCTGAGCAAATGGCGATAGTGCAAGACCGGGCGGCCCATTCTTATAACTTCGGACTACGTTCTTATTATTTCTCTATGGCCGCCTTGTGTTGGTTTTTTCATCCGCTAATTTTTATTTTAACCAGTATCTTTGTTGTTTTTACCTTGTATCGCCGTGAATTTAACTCCAAAGCGGTGCAGGCGATTACTTTAGGGCAGGAATGCTTAGAACATGAGCGGGCATTAAAATATTCGAACCCAGAGCCAGCAACAAATATTCCTTCGGATAAGAGTGATAAATAACAGCTTATGTCGGCTCAACATTACGCAAATTACTTACCGAAAGATTTTGATAACTTTGACTGCTTGAAACTAGCACCTGGCATTTATCTTATCTTATTGTTTATTTTGCGCGCTTATATTATTTGGATTATGTCAGTGACTAATATGCGTGATCATGTTGGTATTATTCAGTGGATATATCCGCAAACAGCATTATTTTATTTAAATTTAGTCTCTGGTGTTATTGGTTTATTTATAGTATTGGTTTTAAGTTTACGACGACCGACAGCTCCAGCTTGGGTACGCATTTGTTGGCAAAAATGTAAAATGCTGCTCATTGTCGCATTAGCATTTGACTTGCTTATTGGTGTTTTAGGTTATTTTATTTGGCATCTGCAAACAATATCGTGGTTGCTAGTGCATTGCTCGTTGGTTATATCTGCTGTTAGCTATATATTAAAGAGCAAAAGATTTACCATTAATATCGCAGAATTTCCCGAAGCGTTACCTGAAAAATAAACCGCATTATGCTGATATAACAAAATTGAACATTAAAGGGTCAAACATTGATTGAAGAAAACACACAAGACGAGCGACTGATCGTACTCAACTATACGTTTAGGGTCTGTGTAAACAGTTAGGTGTTAATTTTAAATCTCTGTTTTTATTTGATTAATTCTTATTGTTTTACTTTTTTTTCTTGATTTTTTATTAAAAATGTAAATTGTATCAGCAATATTAGTATTAACGGTTTACAAAACTCTACAATTTTCGCTAAGTATTTCTCTTTACTAAAGGTGAAAAATTTTATTAAGTTAAATCTTTCATACTTACTCCATGTGAATATATTTTATAGCTCAAACTTAGGGCGTTAATCTTGGTTTTACAAAGAAGTAATCACCACAAAAAGCTAGAGCTATTGAACCTATACAAACGATTAACTTTGGGTGCGAATATTATTCACCCATAAGAACCTAAAGTCATAGTTACCCTCCATAATTTGTTTGAGAATATCATTACCGCCGGTCAAGACTGCAAACTCTAAAGATTTGAGAACCTTTATTAAATTTGGCTTAGTTTTATTGCATTCTTTTTTCCTAACTTTTTTCAGATAAATTATTAATTCATTATTAGGTTCAGTTTCTTCTTTTGCGTTCAAGAGCAACCATTCTGCTCCTGCTTTTACGAGCACCGAAAACTCATTAAACATTAATTCTTCACGTTTTTTACCCATTTATCACTCCTACTGACATTTTATTTATTATTGATATAGTATGTGGCACCGTAATGGTGCCTATTGGTAAGTATATATTGGCACCGTTTTGGGGCCAAACTTTTTATGAAAGATAATTAAAATTATGATTAAGCATATAAATGACTCCCGATACAGAGCGTTGATTGATTGGCTGAAGTCTGCTCGAAAAGAGCAAGGACTGAGTGTTCGTGATCTTGGCAAACTATTGGATGAACCACACCAGTTTGTGGTTAAAATTGAAACTTGTGAAAGGAAACTGAACGTATTTGAATACGTTCAGTATTGTGATGCACTTAAGATTTCTTCTGCTATTGGCCTAGAGAAACTATATAAGACTCTTATTTAATAGAATTATTCATCATTTATTCGGTGGGAATAATGTTGCTTTTCATGAACATGAGTTGCTTTTCACCTGCAAATTTAGGGTTCCATTCAATATCATTGTCATCGCCTTCGTAATGATATTCAGTGGTAGAAAAAATCACTTGAATATTATGTTTATTACATAGTGTTTTTAATGCTTCAATATAGCGGTTTAAGTCATCGTTATGAATTTCATGTTGCTTTGGAGTATCTAATATTAAAAACCTAAAACAGAAACTATCATGTTTCGCCATTAACTCAATTAAAGCTGCATGATATGCCAGAACAGCTCTAGTACGTGTACTCCCCTTAAGTTGAGAGATAGTTTCTGTACCTAGGAAAGGCGTAAAATCATCTTTAAAAGTAATGTTTCGGCTAATATTATTAGTATTTAATTCTTCTAACCAATTTAACAGTAACTGCCTTAAGTCCGATTTCAATTTTAATAATGCAGGAATAGAATTTTTTTCTGTACCAAATGATTGATACTTTTCTAGTGCTTTATTTCGTTCAGATATGCTCTTGAAGTGTTTATTCTCTAATAGCTCAACTTTTTCAATATCACTTTTTTGACTTTGAACTTCAAAAATCTGGTTCTTTAGTTCCGATATTGCATCAACGAGAGCAGAAACTTCGCTCTTTTCCATAGAAATATTTCGCTCATCAATAATTGACTGAACAAGTTCTTCTAACCCTTTGCGTTGAAGTTCTATTTGCTCAACTTTTATTTTATCGATTTCAGCATTTCTCTCTAAATCTTTAATTTGATCTTTTAAGTACAGCAAGTTTTTACTATATGTATCTGAGCTTGAAGAAAAAAGTTGGCATTGATTGGAACCACAGATTTCATTGAAAGAGAGAAAAATCCTCCTAGCTTCTTCATTAAGATTAAGAGTCTCAATCTCAGTGTTGATTTCATGTGTAATTTGAGCGATACCATTCGTTCTTTTATTTATCTCAGATATTTCATTTGAAAGTGACCTTATAGATGTTCTGTGTTTAGCTATAAGGCGGTCTAGTACATTAATAGAATCATCATGATTAGCTCCAGAACTTTTTAATTGCTCAATTTCACTTTCAAGAGTGGTTATCTCATGAGCTAGCTCATCTGAATTTTTAGATATTAAAGCAGCTTCTTGTTTAGCTAATTCAGCACGGCGAGCATGCAGCTCTACTTGCTTATCTAAATAATCTAAGCGCTCCTTTGCTTTAAATTTTTCTTTCTTTTGATTAAATGAGTTTTTGATAGGCAAATTAAAGATCATTCTCATCATTTCTGAAAACTGATCTTTAATGAAATTACTAGGTGGGCTATAAAATTTATTGTATCCGTCATCTTGGTCCAAGTAATAAATTGGTAATATTGACGACAAATAAGGGCTGGTACTTTTATTATTAGTAGTAACTAAGTTTTCCACTTTTAACTCTAATAACTCAAACAAATAGGCTGAATATTCTTTTTCATCAAAGAAGCGCTCTTTCTTACCATTTTGCTCTATTACTTCAATATCAATACTTTTGCTATAGACCCTTTTTATTATCAAATTTCCTTTTGAAGATGACACCTTTAATATGACATGATTACAACGCTCATAAATATCTTTTCTAAAAATACTTGGGTAGCCTAAGCAATATGCTATCGATTGAACAATTGGTGTTTTACCACACCCGTTAGCGCCAAATAGTTGAGTAACATTACTGCCAAATTCCAGTAAACCTGATTGCCATCCTGATATACCATTAGGAAAAATTTCTATACTTATCAGCTTCATTCTAACTCCATGTCTAATTGCTTAGAAACACATAAGTTTCTATAAGCTTTTGCTATCTCTGCCAAATTGTATGAAAGAGTATCTTCTTGATTTAAGGCCTTGCTTATGACCTTTTTTCCTAGGTCAGTAATTTTAATTCTGCCCTTATTATTTGGTATTTCAATAAGGCATGAGTACTCTAAAAAACTAATTGCTTTAACTGTTCTCACTCTTAAATTAGCCGACCATCCAATATGTTGCGCTGATCCTTTAAAACCAGACATACTGCTTTCAAGGCTTTCACCAACAAGTTGTCCTATTTCTGAGACCCTAGGCTTTCGCTTATCTTTTGCCATTAATAGGATTATCAAACTGATTAATGGCAGCTGAAATAAAGCCTCATTGTTTAAAAAGTTAGGCTTAAACTGCTCATTATTATCGATGCGAATTTCAGTGCCAGTTGAAGCTATATTTTCAAAGAAAGTATCAAAATTCATGATTTCCCCTTAACTAACTCAGCAAATACTCCGCCTAATATTAGCTCTGCATTCAAATCATAGATTAAATCTTCAGCTTCAAACTCTTGCACTAATGCTTTGATTGGGACTCTAAGGCTAGCAAGTTGGACAGAACCATCGTTTCGAATAGAGTTATTTAATAACTGTCTAACCTTGCTAGTTATTGATTGAAGGTCGAATTCTAAGATTACATGACGGTTTGTCCTTAGCCAAACATCCCAATTAGTTTTACACCTTGAAATAAATTCAACCTCATCAATACCAGCACCTGCTGATAATAATGTTCTTTGAATAATCGAAGCGCTCTTAATAGCTTTATCATCACCGCCTTCAAGTAAGTTATTGTAAGCATCTTTTGAAATGCTCAATATTGATAATAAATCATCAATAGAAATACCGGCATACTGCTCAATACTCTCACTTGTAAGCTCTGAAATGATACCACTGGATTTTTTTCTCTACTAACTCAAGCAGCTTCATCAGAATTTCTTTTGATTCTGTATGCTCTAAATCCACTTCACTAAATTTATAAATCGCACTTTTAGCTAAAGGCTCGAAGTTATCATCACCATTTTTAAGGTATTGCACATCAGTTTCAAATTTTAGTTTCGATAATCTAGATTTAACTTCATTCTCAGATAGATCTTTAGTAATCTCATCAGGAAAGCACTGATTAAATCTATCAACTAAGACTTCTGAAAATTTATTTTGAAAAGTACCAATTTCTACATCTTTAACTATTTTTTCAACATCATCACTATTGTGAATGTTTGTTTGGAACACTACTGAGTTGCAGTACTTATCAAATACAACCGTGTGCAATAATAATTTCCCCACAAAGCTATTTTTAATTTTTTCAGTACTCTGCTTACTTTGATTTTTTACAGTAGACTTTAACCCAAATAACTCATTCAATGACCAATTATGGTTTTGCTTCCCTTTAGTTTTTACTTGATAAAAAACATAACTATATCCATCTGTATCTTTTTTCCGAATAACAAAGTCATCATGTAAATCGCAATAAACACGGTCAACTTCATCACCTTCAAGAATCGATAATGAAGCCATAGCAGCCGATCTTACCTGGGCTTTATATCGGCTAAATGAGTCTCTTCCGCTTTGTTCCCTTGGTCTTTTTGTTTCTAACATCCTGTAACCCTTTTATACAACTCTATTTTTCTTAAAATTCTCAGCCTGTGCAAAAATCTCTTTATACACTTCGTCTCTGCTTACCGGTGGGTAGCCAAACCTGGCGAGTAACATGATTAGGTCTACTTTTAGTTCAGCTTTAATATCGTCACGGTTATTCCAGTCGGTATATTTTGCTTTATCATCGACCACTTCTTTCACCGCTTGTGAAAGCTCAATCAACTTATCATCTGGATAAGTAAAATCATACTTAATTGCCAACGATTTTAAGATGTCGTAAAAGGCTTTTTCTTCAAAGCTAATACCCAAGTCATCGTTAGAGTCCATCTCTGTTTTAAGGTCGGTAAACATATTGATAATTTCATCAGAGAAATCTTCTAGTACTTCACTCACCAATACATCTTCTTCTTTACGCTCATTGTACTTATCAACTAAAGCCTTAAAGCGTTTGGTGAAGTCTACTCCCTGAGCAAGATTAACTTTTTTCATTTCATCAATGGCTTTAGCTAGCATTTTTTGAAGTAGCATGATCTTGGTATTGGGAAGTTTTATCTTGCCGATTTTGGCAAGATAGTCTTCATCGAAAATATCAATCTCACCATCATTGTTGCCAAGCTTGAATATTTCCTCGACACCATCACTTTTAAGCGCCTCTGAAATCATTTCTCGTACTTTAGCGTTCATTTGTGCGGTATCAGGTGCTTCACCTTTGGTTAACTTGTAGATGATAGAGCGCACAGCAAGATAGAAATGAATCAAGTCGCGTTCTTGTTGAGATAGCTTTTCGCTGCCACAACAAACATCATAAGCCGCTTTTAGGCGCTTAACTAACGCCATAAAGCGTTTTTCAAGTTTACCTACTGATAGTACAAATTCAGCCGCATTATTTAAGCAATTTAGCTGTGCGACAGGCTCGCCAGTGAAGTAGGGGAGGGAATCGAATTTATGAAAAATGCGGTTAAGCAAATCTAAATGATCTTTAACCGCAATAACCGACTGATTGATATCTTCAAAATTCGTTTCTTCTGACTTTGAGAACTGCGCTAACGCTTTATTCATCGCCGTTTTAATACCGATGTAATCAACCACTAAACCTTTATGCTTGCCTGAAAACTTGCGGTTAACACGAGAAATGGTTTGAATAAGATTATGTTTTTGCAGTGGTTTATCAATATAAATCGTATCAAGGAAAGGTACATCAAAACCGGTAAGCCACATATCTACAACAATGGCGATTTTAAAGTTAGATTTATCATTCTTAAACTGACGGTCTAACTCTTTACGATATTCTTTAGTTCCCAGTATGTTATATAGGGCTTCTGGATCATCTTTACCACGTGTCATAACCATTTTGACACGCTCCATAGGTTTGATTTTTTTACGCTCTTGCTCAGTTAACGTTGAGCCTTTCTCGCACTCCAGTATTTCAAACCATTGTGGACGTAACTCTACAAGTTCCAGATAAAACAGGTAAGCAATCTCACGAGAACTACTTACAAACATGGCTTTACCTTTTATGGTCGAGCCTTCATTGATGCGTCCTTCGTAGTGTTCAACAAAATCTTTAGCAAGCGTGCGTATGCGATCAGGATCGCCCAAGATCGAGTTCATACTCGAAGTAGCTTTCTTGCTTTCTTCTATTTGATGTTCATTGCTACCAGAATCTTCACATTGTTTGTAATAAGCTTCTATCTCTTCTAATTTGGCATTATTAAGCAATACTTTTGCCGCACGGCCTTCATAAACAATGCGCACCGTTATTTCATCTTTAACCGACTCTGACATGGTATAAGCATCAATTACCTTACCAAATACGTCTAACGTGGCATCAATAGGCGTACCAGTAAAACCAACAAAGGTCGCGTTAGGTAATGAGTCATGTAAATACTTTGCAAAGCCGTATGTACGTTTTACGCCTTTATCAGTAATTGAAACCTTTTGATCTAAATTAACCTGGCTACGATGTGCCTCATCAGAAATACAAATAACGTTAGTACGTTCAGTTAATACTTCTATATCTTCGGTAAATTTATGAATGGTTGTTAAAAAGACACCACCACTTTGTCGGCCTTTAAGTAGTTGTCTTAGTTGGTCGCGGCTTTCAACACTAACAATATGATCATCGCCAATATAGCTTTTAGCATTAGAGAATTGTTGAGATAACTGATCGTCTAAATCTGTTCTATCAGTTATTAATACGATGGTCGGGCTTTCAAATTCAACGCTTTTCATTAATAAGCGAGATAAAAACTGCATGGTAAAGCTTTTACCACAGCCCGTTGCACCGAAATACGTTCCGCCTTTACCACTACCACCTTCACCATTAGGTAGTTTTCGTTCCTTTTTAATATTCTCATAGAGCTTTCGAGCAGCGTAATATTGTGGATAACGACAAACTATTTTCACTTCACCTTTAGATTTATCAGGGAAGTAAATAAAGTTACGAATAACATCACACAAACGTTCTTTATCAAACAAACCCTGCAACATAGTATGCAAGCCATTAATACCATCTTGCTCTATTGATTCATCACCAGTAACCTTGCGCCATGCATAATAAAAATCATATGGTGCAAATACATTTCCCATTTTATTATTTACACCATCGCTAATAACGCACAATGCATTGAAAACAAATAACTGGGGGATATCACGGCGATAACGTGTGGTTAATTGTACATAGGCATCATGTAGTGAAGCTTGTTCTTCACGAATAGCGCTTTTAAATTCAAACACCACCACAGGCAAACCGTTGATGTACAAAATACCATCAGGAATACGCATGGAGTTATCAGCTGATGGACTGTCAATCTCTAGCTGATTAACCATTTTAAAAATGTTGTGTCCAGTTGTAGCAACATAAGACGCACTGGGCTCAGCTGCCATAGGTAACGCTTCATATGATTCTTGAGCAACAGCGACTTCTTCGCTATTTACTTGGTCATAATCAATAAGCTGAATATATAAATCTTTTTTAGAAGCTTCGCCTGGCTTACTACCTGATTCACGTTTTAATAAAAAGCCATCACTTAACCATTTACAGAAGGTTTTATTGCTTTCATACAAGTCACCTACAGGCAGAGTTTCAAGCTGTAGAATAATGCTATCAATTTCTCCTGTGGTAATGTCATCAGCCGCATAGCGATTAGCTAAATAGGCTCGTAAGTCATCTTTAATGAGTACTTGCTCAGGTTGCCTAGCCAAATCAGAGCCAGATGTGTATGGATATCCTTGTTCACCCAGTAACTCTATAATGGCTGCTTCTAATTGTGCTTCTGTAAACTTCATCATTAGCTCTTCCTTAAAGCTTTCTTAACCGCTTCGGCTATTGCTTTCTGTTCGTCTTCTTGTTCTTTTAAAAATTCTGTAGATGGCTTATTCCATGCACCTGCGCTTTCACAGTCAAAGAAAACCACCTCTTCAACACCAATGTCAGTTAGTTGTTTTTCAACTCTACCCATGAATGTTCCATCAGCTTTATATACTGATACAGCAATTTTTTTAGCTTTACTTTTACTAATCTGTTGCAGTAAATGTTCGTCTTGCTCTGCCATAGACCAACCATAAATAACAATATTTGGGCCTAGGTCAGGAAGCACTTCATAAAACAATTTTTCTAAATAGTCACAGCTAGAGATAGATTGTTGTTTTGATTC